>NZ_JBSSBG010000009.1:0-141135 GCF_054968445.1 Polaribacter sp. M10 | reverse complement strand
CATTTTTTGTACGCATACAAAACAAACAAACACTTTGTGTAAATGACGATGCTACTTTTGATGTTATTGTAAATCCTTTACCCGATTTTATGGTGACCTCTCCTCAAATTTTATGTTTAAACGATTTGCCTTTAAACATTGCTGTAGAGAGCCCAAGAGATGTGTACACTTATGTTTGGAAAGACGAAAATGGAAACACTTTAAACACAACTTCTGTTGATAATATTGATGTAACCACTGCTGGCAAATACACAGTTACAGCTACAACAACCAATGGTACTTTTTGCGAAAGAGTAGAAACTATTGAAGTAAATGCATCAAATATTGCCACTTTAGAGAGTAGTTTTATCACCATAATTGATGAATCTAACAATATTGGTAGCGAAGATAATTTATCCATTTCTATTGATCTTATCAATAACGATTTAGGTCCTGGAGATTATCAATTTGCCATTATCAATACCACTGAAAATAATGAAAGAATTCCGATGATTGGTTTTCAGGATGAACCACTTTTCGAAAATTTAGAGGGTGGAATTTACACCATTATTGTAAATGATAAAAATGGTTGCTCACCAGACACAACTTTAGAGGTTTCTGTAATTCAGTTTCCAAAATATTTTACCCCAAATGGTGATGGAAATAACGATACTTGGGTGGTAAAAGGAGCCAATAAAACGTTTTATCCGAATGCAAGTATCAATATTTTTAATAGATATGGTAAATTAGTGGCTCAAGAACCTATAGACAGCCAAGGTTGGGATGGAATGTATCAAGGCAAACTACTCCCTTCTGATGATTACTGGTATAATATTACGCTAATTCCTGCAGATACTAATAAACACACCATCAACAAAAAAGGAAATTTCTCACTCTTAAGAAAATAGAAAGCCAAAATTTTTGTTAACAAAAGCCACTATTATTTCTTAATTTAGCATAAACTTAAGAAATCGATTTAGATGGATATCAACTTCAATAAAAACGAAGATTATAACAAACTTTTAGTTTCTGATTTAAAAAGACGGTTTGCCAAAGTAAAATTAGGTGGTGGACAAAAAAGAATAGACAAACATCATCAAAAAGGAAAAATGACAGCTCGTGAAAGAGTTGATTATCTTTTAGATACTAATGCAAAATCAATTGAAATAGCAGCTTTTGCAGGTGATGATATGTATGCAGAACATGGTGGCTGTCCTTCTGGAGGTGTAGTTGTAAAAATGGGGTACATTAAAGGCAAACAATGTATTGTTGTGGCTAATGATGCAACTGTAAAAGCGGGTGCTTGGTTTCCAATAACAGGAAAAAAGAATTTGCGTGCACAAGAAATAGCCATTGAAAATAAAATTCCGATAATTTATTTGGTAGATTCTGCAGGTGTTTATTTGCCAATGCAAGATGAAATTTTTCCAGACAAAGAACACTTTGGTCGTATTTTTAGAAACAATGCTATAATGAGTAGTATGGGTATTACCCAAATTTCTGCAGTTATGGGTAGCTGTGTTGCTGGTGGAGCTTATTTACCAATTATGAGCGATGAAGCTTTAATTGTAGACAAAACTGCAAGTATCTTTTTGGCAGGTAGTTATTTAGTAAAAGCTGCAATTGGTGAAAGCATTGATAACGAAACTTTAGGAGGCGCAACAACACATTGCGAAATTTCTGGAGTTACAGATTACAAAGCTAAAGATGATAAAGATGCTTTAGATAAAATAAAGTTTATTGTTGATAAAATTGGTGATTATGATAAAGCTGGTTTTAGTAAAACAGAAGCTTTTCCGCCAAAAGAAAATGAAGACGATATTTTCGGAATTTTACCAAAAGAAAGAAATGCGCAATATGATATGTTAGAAATCATAAAACGCTTGGTAGATAATTCTGAGTTTGAACAATACAAAGAAGGTTATGGAAAAACTATTATAACTGGTTATGCAAGAATTGATGGTTGGGCTGTTGGTATTGTTGCCAATCAACGAAAATTAGTAAAAACTAAAAAAGGAGAAATGCAATTTGGTGGAGTTATTTATAACGATTCTGCAGATAAAGCAACACGATTTATTGCCAATTGCAATCAGAAAAAAATACCTTTAGTTTTTTTACAAGATGTTACTGGTTTTATGGTGGGTTCTAAATCAGAACATGGAGGCATAATAAAAGACGGTGCAAAAATGGTAAATGCAGTGAGTAATTCTGTAGTTCCAAAATTCACGATAGTTATTGGTAATTCTTATGGAGCAGGTAATTACGTAATGTGTGGTAAAGCTTACGACCCAAGATTAATTGTAGCTTGGCCAAGTGCAGAACTGGCTGTAATGAGTGGTAATTCTGCTGCAAAAGTGTTATTGCAAATAGAAACAGCTTCCTTAAAAAAACGTGGAGAAGAAATTACTCCAGAAAAAGAAGCTGAATTATTTGATAAAATAAAATCGCGCTACGACAAACAGATTTCACCTTATTATGCAGCAGCAAGAATTTGGACAGATGCAGTAATAAATCCTTTAGAAACAAGAACTTGGATTTCTATGGGTATAGAAGCTGCTAATCATGCACCTATTGAAAAGCAATTTAACATGGGGGTGTTACAGGTTTAATAAAAAATTGGGATTATTTTTTATCTGTATTTAATGACTATTATCATAAATAACACTTCGTATAACTATTATTTTTGTAACCTAACAAATTATCATAAACATGAGTAAAGCTATTTATATTGCTACTATAGAATCTGATAGTGGTAAATCTTTAATTTCTTTAGGTCTTTTAAGAATGATGTTAACCAAATCTTCTAAAGTTGGTTATTTTAGACCTATTATTAACGAAGTAAAAGACAGTAAGTATGATGACCATACCAATACTGCTATTAATTTTTTTAATTTAGATATCGATTATGATGACTGCTATGCGTACAAACAAAGTGAAGTTGTAGAGTTATTAAGTGAAGGAAAATCTGATGATGTAATTCACAATGTCATCAAAAAATATAAAAAATTAGAAGCAAAATACGATTATGTATTAGTAGAAGGTACAGATTTTTCTGGTGAGGGTGGTTTTACTGAGTTAGATGTTAATTTAATGATTGCCAAAAACTTAAATGTACCAGCTTTAATCGTTGGTGCTGGTAATGGCAAAAAGAAGAAAGATTTTATCAACACAATGCAGTTAACCTACAAATCTTTTATCAATAAAGAAGTAGATGTAATTGGTATTGTAGCTAATAAAATTGAAAAAGACGAAGTAGAATACATCTGCAAAGAACTAAAAAATAGCTTCCCAAAAAATCTACAAATAGACATTATTCCTAAAGTAGATTTCTTAGCATTTCCAACTGTAAAAGAAGTAGTTCAGGCTTTAAATGGACGTGTTTTATTTGGCGAACAATTTTTAGACAATGCTATTGGTAGCTATAGTACAGGGGCCATGCAATTGCGTAATTATTTAACTCGTATTAAAGAAAATGCTTTAGTAGTAACTCCTGGAGATAGAGCAGATATTATTTTGGGTGCGTTGCAAGCAAATGCTTCTAGTAATTATCCAAAAATTGCGGGTATAATCTTAACGGGTACATTAACGCCAGAAGAATCTATACTTAAATTAATAGAAGGTGTACAATCTACGGTACCAATTATTTTAGCTGATGGAGGTACATTTAAAATCACCAATAAAATTGGTTCAGTAAAATCTAAAATTTATGCAACTCACGAAAAAAAGATTTTATTGTCTTTAGATACTTTCGATAAATATGTGAATGCAGAAGGAATAACAAATAAATTAACATCACATAAATCAGACAAGTTAACACCAAGTATGTTTCAATATAATTTATTGCAAAAAGCAAGAATTAAAAAGAAACACATTGTTTTGCCAGAAGGAGATGATGAAAGAATTATTAGAGCTGCTGCACGTTTACAACTATTAGATATTGTAGATTTAACCTTATTAGGTGATAAAAACACAATACAACTAAAATGCGATCAAATAGGATTACAAATCGATTTAGACAATATTAATATTCTAAATCCAGAAAATTCTATTCATAATGATGATTTTGCAAAAACTTTATACGAAGCTCGTAAACATAAAGGAATGACAGAAACAACTGCCAACGATTTAACCAGAGATGTTTCTTATTACGGAACCTTAATGATTATGAATGGTTTAGCAGATGGTATGGTTTCTGGAGCTGTGCATACCACAATGCACACTATAAAACCTTCTTTACAACTGATAAAAACAAAACCTGGTGTTTCTGTAGTTTCATCAGTATTTTTTATGTGTTTATCAGATAGAGTTTCTGTAATGGGAGATTGTGCTGTAAATCCAAATCCGAATGCAGAACAATTGGCAGAAATTGCAATATCTTCTGCACAATCTGCTGAAGCTTTTGGTATAGAAGCTAAAGTAGCTATGTTGTCTTATTCATCAGGTAGTTCTGGAAAAGGAGAAGAAGTAGAAAAAGTAAGAAAAGCAACAGAAATAGTAAAAGAAAAAAATCCTAATTTAAAAATTGAAGGACCAATTCAATACGATGCTGCTGTAGACATGTCTGTTGCAAAAACTAAAATGCCAAATTCTAAAGTTGCTGGGCAAGCATCTGTATTAATTTTCCCAGATTTAAATACAGGAAACAACACTTATAAAGCCATACAAAGAGAAACGGGTGCCTTAGCAATTGGCCCAATGCTACAAGGTTTAAACAAACCTGTAAATGATTTAAGTAGAGGCTGTACAGTAGACGATATTTTTAATACAGTATTATTAACCGCAATTCAAGCAGAACAAAAATAGTTATGAAAATTTTAGTTTTAAACGCAGGATCATCATCATTAAAATACCAATTGATAGAAATGCCTGAAGAAACTGTAAAGTGTGTAGGTATTGTAGAAAGAATTGGTATGCAAGATGCCATTTTTACTCACGAAAAAGGAAATGAAGAATTTACAGAAACCTTACCAATTTTAAATCATGAAATTGGTTTACAAAAAGTAGCCAAAGCTTTATTAGATAAAAATGTTGGTGTTATTAATTCTGTTGATGAAATTGAGGCTGTTGGTCATAGAGTAGTTCATGGTGGAGATAAATTTAGCGAAACTGTAGTAGTAGATCAAGAAGTGAAAGATAACATCAGAGATATTTTCGATTTAGCACCTTTACACAATCCTGCTAATTTAACAGGAATAGAAATTGCTGAAACTATTTTTACTGCTGCCAAACAAATTGTAATTTTCGATACTGCTTTTCATCAAACTATGCCTAGAAAAGCATATCAATATGCCATTGCCAATTCTTATTTAAATGAGCATAAAATAAGAGCTTATGGTTTTCACGGAACGAGTCATAAATACGTTTCTGAAAAAGCAATTGAATATTTAGGTGATCAAAATTCTAAAAATATACTTACCATTCATTTGGGTAATGGTTGTAGTATGGCTGCTGTAAAAGAAGGCAAATGTATAGATACTTCTATGGGCTTCTCTCCTACAAATGGCTTAATTATGGGAACTAGGTCTGGAGATATAGATCATTCAGTAGTTTTCTTTTTGATGAAAAAACTAAACAAATCTGCAGATGAAGTAAATAATTTGTTACAGAAAGAATCTGGTATGAAAGGTTTAACGGGTTTTTCTGATTTAAGAGAAATTTCTGAAAAAGCAGCAAACGGAAATGAAGATTGCCAAAATGCTTTAAACTTAGCTGCTTACAGAATTAAAAAATACATTGGTTCTTTTGCTACAATTCTTAACGGACTAGATGCAATTGTTTTTACAGCTGGTATTGGAGAAAACTCGGCTTTAATGAGAAAATTAGCTTGCGAAAATTTAGATTTTTTAGGCATTAATTTAGATGATGATAAAAATAGCATCCGTTCTAAAGAAATAAGAGAAATACAAACGGACGAGTCTAAAGTTAAGGTTTTAATTATACCAACTAACGAAGAAATTGAGATTGCGAAACAATCTTATCATTTAATTAAGTAAAAAATAAAGGTATTTCTGAAGACAATAGTTTTCAGAAATACCTTTTTATTTGGGGAACCAATTATTTTTTTATAATTCTTTTTGTAGCAAAATTACCCTCTTCTGATTCTATTTTCATTAAATAAACACCAGAAACTAAAGGAGCTACATTAATTTTGTTTTCGGTAGTGCTTAGCACTTTTTTACCAAGAACATTATACAATTCTATTTTCTTAATTGTAAAATTATGATCTTTTATAGTTAATAAAGAAGTTGCAGGGTTTGGATAAACTTCAAAATTTAACAGAACTGTTTCTTTGGTGTTTGCTGTGGCTTCTCCATAGTTATAAATTACCCTACTATTATCACTGTAACTACTACTAACTAACTTATTTTTATATGGAAAATTCCCTTCAAATAAATATTCTATTCCTGTTTTATCTTTAAAAGGATGAATAAAATCAGATAATAATTTTGTTGTATCATATACAAAAGTATCTTGGTAATTGGCTTCCCAAATACCATTATTTATCTCACTGTATGTTTCGCTCAGCTTATTATCATTACTATCATAAGTATAGTCAATTTTATAATCATTTACCCAACTAGTTCCATTATAGGTAGAAGTTATCGATTGTACTAACTTACCATTACTAAACGTATTATCCGTTTTATAATCCATAACCCAAGCAGAACCATTCCAAGCTTCTACAACAATATTGTACAACTGATTATCGCTATTATAATTTAATGTTGTTTTTTCACTATCATCACTATCTAATACAAAGTTAGATCCATCCCATAAGTAATAAATTCCTGTTGTAATTTGATTATCAGAATTGTAACTCAAAATTAGTTTAGAATCTACTACCCATTGATTATTTTCTAATTCATAATCTATAAACTCTATCAAATTATTTTGAGTGTTGTAACTATAAACTGTTTTAAATGAGTAAGAAATAGTATTTGTAGAAGTATCCCAATCTTCGTATACCTGTTCTATCATTTTATTGTTGGCATTATATGTATTTATTGTTTTACTAGATGTTACCCAAACATCAATAGATGGGTTCGATTTAAAAACATATTCTTCAGTTAATAAATTGCCATTAGCATCATAGGTATACAAAGTTTTATAATTGCTAGTCCAATTTGTACCATCAAAATACTCATCTGTTGCAGATGTTAATTTTATTTGCCCAATCAAGGCAAAAGAATAAAATGTAAGCAATAAAAATGTAATTTTTTTCATAGTGTTTAAGTTTTATATTATAATTCAAATTTAGAAAGCTTATTCTAAAATTTCATCACTACAATTAGGTATATTTTAAATATCAAACTTTAAAAATATTGCAAGACTAATAGCTAATTTTTACCTTTGTGTGCATTTAAAAAATCAATAGAAATGGGTAGAGCATTTGAGTTCAGGAAAGCAAGAAAAATGAAACGCTGGTCAGCAATGGCAAAAACTTTTACCAGAATTGGTAAAGACATTGTAATGGCAGTAAAAGAAGGTGGTCCTAACCCAGATTCAAATTCACGTTTAAGAGCAGTTATACAAAATGCAAAGGCAGCAAATATGCCTAAAGACAATGTTGCACGCGCTATAAAAAAGGCTACAGACAAAGATACTGCCAACTATAAAGAAGTTTTGTTTGAAGGTTATGCACCACATGGAGTTGCTATTCTTTTAGAAACTGCAACAGATAATAACAATAGAACAGTAGCAAATGTTAGAGCTGCTTTTAACAAATGCAATGGTAGTCTTGGAACTTCTGGCTCAGTTGTATTTATGTTCGACCATACTTGTAACTTTACCATAAAGAAAGAAGACATTACTATTGATATGGAAGAGTTAGAATTAGAATTAATCGATTTTGAGGTAGAAGAAGTTTTTGATGATGAAGAAGGCATTATTGTTTATGCTCCTTTTGAGCAATTTGGATCTTTACAATCTTACTTTGAAGATAATAATATAGAAATTCTATCTTCAGGCTTTGAAAGAATACCAACTACAACTGTTAAATTAAATGATGAACAAAAAGCAGATGTAGAAAAACTATTAGAAAAATTAGAAGAAGATGATGATGTAAATTCAGTTTATCATTCTATGGAAGAATAACTAGCATTCATCCTTTTAGTATAAAAAGCAAAAGTCGTGATTTTTAAAAATCACGACTTTTTTAATTTAATGTAAAATATCCCCCAATATTCAATACATTAATAATTATTATTAATACTACAAATATAGTATAGTATTTTAAAAATGTTAAAATTTTAGCACAACTAAGCTACTACATAAGTCTATTTATAACTATAAAACTACTATATTTACGCTTTACAGCTTATTTTTCCAAAAAAAATGAAAAATCTTAACAAAATAGAATATTTTAGTGTACTTGTCATTTTTCTAAATATTTCTTCAATTTTATCTCAAGATATTTTAATAAAAAATGAAGAAAATTGGCATTATTACGATCAAGATTACTTAAATAATGATTGGTATAAAGATTTAGATTTCTCTGATTGGAAATCTGGCATCTCTCCAATTGGTTATGGAGATAAAAAAAATATCACTACAATTTATACAGAAGTAGTTAGAGAAGATAGAAAAATAACAAAATATTTTGCGAAGAAAATTTTTATAAAGAACCTTCATTTAGCTTACGAATTTAAATTATTAAGAGACGATGGAGCTGTTGTTTATATAAATGGTAAAGAATTATTTAGAGATAATATGCCGAACTCTACAATAAGCAACAAAACTTTTGCCATTAGTACAGTTAAAGGAAAAGAGGAGCATAAATATTTCCAACATTTTTTTGATCAAAATGTGTTTAAGGAAGGCGAAAATACCATTGCCATTTCTGTACATCAATCTTATGTAACCTCTAGTGATTGTATTTTTAGTTTAGAATTAATTGGCCATAACAATTCAGATGTATTGTCTTTTGTAGTAGAAAATAAGAATAAAACAAACCAAGAATTAGCCAATAAACTTGAACTTTTAAATTTAAAATTCGAAAATGAAAAAATATTAAACAAAAAAGAAAGTTTAGAAAATGTAAAATTAAGCCTACAAATCTTAGTATTTATCTTATTTATGTTGCTTTTTGGAGTTTTAGTAGGCGTTTATTTTATTATCCAGAATAATAAAAAAAGAATTGCAGAAATGAAAGCGAGTATAGTTTCTTTAAACTCTAAAAACTTAGAAAAAGAGAAAGAAATGATTTCATTATCTACCAATTTATTGCATCATAAACAATATTTTAAAGAGATTAAAGCTGATGTAAAAGGGATAAAAACTGATGATAAATCTTTAATAAAAAGCATTAATAATCAAATTGATTACATTTTAGAAAATGATGAAGACTGGCAAGTTTTAAAACAACATTTTAATGCGGTACACGAAAACTTTTTTGATAAACTTTTAGCAAAACATCCTGCTCTTTCAGAAACTGAATTAAGGCATTGCATGTTTATTAAGTTGCATTTACAAACCAAAGAAATTGCAAGAATTTTATCTATAGATCCAAGATCTGTTCAAACTGCCAGATATAGAATAAAAAAGAAAATGGATTTACACGAAGATGTAGATTTAAGAGAATATTTATTAAAAATATAAACACTTTTCTATAATATAAAAAAATCCCAAACTTAAAAGTTGGGATTTTTTTTATGAGTAATTTTAAATCTTAAAATCTGTTATCTCCATCTAAAATATCTCCTATTCCTCCTAAAATAGAACCTTCTCCTCTACTACCATTTCCAGTTTTGGGTGCCATAGAAAGCACTCTACCTGCTAATCTACTAAATGGTAAAGACTGAATATAAACAGTACCTGGCCCTGTTAAATTTGCAAAAAACAAACCTTCACCTCCAAAAACGGTGTTTTTAATTCCGCCTACAAATTCAATATCATAATTTACACTTTGGGTAAAACCAACTATACAACCCGTATCTACTTTTAAAACTTCGCCAGGTTGTAAAACTTTTTTAGCCATTGTACCTCCTGCATGAATAAATCCTAAACCATCACCTTCCATTTTTTGCATGATAAAACCTTCGCCACCAAATAAACCTCTTCCTAATTTTTTAGAAAACTCGATTCCTATAGAAACCCCTTTTGCAGCACATAAAAAAGCATCTTTTTGACAGATAAATTTACCACCAAACTCATTCAAATCTATAGGAATTATTTTTCCTGGATAAGGAGATGCAAACGAAATTTGCTTTTTACCAACACCATCATTTGTAAAAACAGTCATAAATAAACTTTCGCCAGTTAAAATTCGTTTTCCTGCAGAAAATATTTTTCCTAAAATTCCTGTATCTTGATTAGAACCATCACCTAAAATAGTATTCATTTTAATATGATTATCCATCATCATAAATGTACCCGCTTCTGCAACTACACCTTCTTGTGGATCAAGTTCTATTTCTACAAATTGCATTTCTTCTCCGAAAATTTTATAATCTATTTCGTGAGCGTTTAAATTGTTATTTCTGTTTGATGGGTTGTTTGGTAGTCTATCTTGGAACATATTATTTAAGTTTACTTATTAGATTGATAAATGAAACTTTTGTTACAAAAATTATAATCATTTCTCAAATTTAAGAAATTTTGCTTCTATAAAAAGCTTTTCTGTATTTCTATAAAAGAAGAAAAGTAGTGTAATTAAAGCTAAGTAGAGAGATTTAGTTTTCATATTAGTGTTTTTTTTTTAAAATTACAACTATTAACAAACTTTATACCACTCTAATAGTATAATTTGCATTAATTTAAAATTAAAATATGCTTCAATTATCGATTAAAAATTACATTAAATTAAACTAAAATTTTCAATTTTAAAGTTTTATTAACTTACAACTTTTAACAAAAGAATTATTTTTGATCCAAAATTAAACAATCAATATGAAATATTTAACCCCAGAAATTGAAGCCCTATCTAAAGAATTCGAAATTACAAAGTCTTTAGCCAGACCTAATGTGTCTTGTGGAATTTTTCAAGATTTAGATTATACAGAACAAAGACCACAATTATACAATCTTAATAAAAAGAAATAATCTTATAAAAATGGAGTAAAGCCCATTAGTTTTTAACTTTTATACTCCAATGAAATCGAAATTTCGAAACTTCTACTCCATCAGAGTTAAAACCTGTTGCAGTTAAAATAATCATTTGTCCTTCTCCAGTTTTTATAGATTTTTGAATTGCTTCTTTAATCTCATTTCCACCTGAACAAATAAATGTAATTCTACCAGTAGCTTTTTTATAAAAATCTGCTTCTTGGTGCGTAACCAACATCGAAACTTTTCTTTTAGAATCGTAAATGGCTTTCATTACTAAAATACCTGTTGGCATTTCTGCAGCCATACCTTGTGCAGCCCAAAACATACTTTTAAATGGATTTTGATTCATCCATCTATGTTTTATAGTAACCACCACTTCAGAATCTGTAATTAACTTTACTCTTACACCTCCAAAATAGGCTAAAGGCAGCTTTATTAGGTTAAAAAAATTGACTTTGGCTGGTGTAAACTTCATCGATTAATTGTTAAAATTGATTTTAATAATATTTTTAATTTTTTGTAAAAATTAAAATGCAAGATAGCTAAATTATATTAAAATACAGTAATAACAGCAGGTTTCAGTCTTTTTACTTGTTTTAATTCCAAATTTCATTTGTTAAAATAATGTTAATTATAGTACTATGTATTGCATAATACCTTTTTTAAGATATATATTTGCATAAGAAAGTATTATATATTTTAGAAAATGAAAAAAAATAACGATAACACCAACGCCTTTTTAATACATATTTCTGCATTTGCAGGTTTTATGTTTCCTTTTGGCAATATTATAACTCCTTTAATTGCATGGCAAACTCTAAAAGACAGAAGTTTATTTTTAGATGAACAAGGTAAAGAAGCTGTAAATTTTAATATTAGTTATACACTTTATGTATTTCTAATTTCTATATTATTTATTCCTTTTGCTTTTAGCTCTATTTTTAATGGTCATCGTCGTCATTTTAATTGGAACAACATCAACCTAAATTTTGATTTCGATTCGCACAACCTATTTGGTTTTTTAGGCTTTGGTTCTGTGGCTGGTTTGGTTTACATTATTGGTATTGCACTGGTAATTATAGCATCGATTAAAGCTAGAGAAGGCGAAAATTACAAATACCCATTAACCATTAAATTTATTAAATAATGATAACTATTTAATGATAAGAAATAAAACAATAATAATTAACAAAAAACACTCTTCGACGTTTTATTATGATGATAAGATTTGGAATGAGTACATAAATCACAATATATGAAGATTGAAAACACAAAAGCGCAAATGCGAAAAGGTGTTTTAGAGTTCTGTATTTTATCCATCCTAAAAAATGGTGATGCTTATACTTCTGAAATACTTTCTACGCTAAAAAGTGCAGAAATGATTGTGGTTGAAGGAACTATCTATCCACTACTAACTCGTTTAAAAAACGCAGGGTTATTAACTTATAGATGGGAAGAATCAACTTCTGGACCACCAAGAAAATATTACGTTTTAACCGAAAACGGAGGCATGTTTTTAAAAGAATTAAGCAAAACATGGAATAATTTAGTAAACGCAGTACACCAAGTAACTAGTAAAAAATCGACTACAAATGAATAAGACCATAAATATAAATTTAGGCGGATTTTTCTTCCACATAGATGAAATTGCCTATCAGAAATTACGAAGATATCTAGAATCGATTTCTAGATCTTTAAGTGATGATCCTCAAGGAAAAAACGAAATAATTGCAGATATAGAAGCAAGAATTAGCGAGCTTTTATCAGAAAAAATTATGGATGTAAGACAGGTTGTAAATGAAGGTGATATCGATGATATTATTAAAATAATGGGCCAACCAGAAGATTATGCAGATGCAGAAGAATCTTACAGCGATTCTAGTTATTCTTACAAAAGAAATAGCGCTTCTGGTAAAAAATTATTTAGAGATGGTGATGACAAATTTCTTGGAGGTGTTGCTTCTGGAATTGCACATTATTTTGATATAGATACCATTTGGATTCGTTTAGGTTTATTAGCCTTATTCTTTGGTGCTGGTTTTGGTGTATTACTTTACATAATTCTTTGGATTTTATTACCTGAAGCAAAAACTACTTCAGAAAAATTACAAATGGAAGGAGAACCTGTAAATATCGATAATATTGAAAAAAAGATTCGTGAAGAATTTAACAATGTATCAGATAAAGTAAGTGTGGTAGCCAAAGAAGCATCAGAAAAAATAAAAGATGGTGCTAATGAGTTTTCTGATAAAATGAGTAAAACTTTTTCGGGAAAGACAAAAAAAAATAACGGAGCAAGTGATTTTTTAGATACCATTGGTAAAATTATTTTAGCCATTTTTAGGGTTATTGGTAAGTTTATAGGTATTATTATAATTTTTATTTCTGCTGCTGTTATTTTATCTCTAATCATTGGAGGGTTTTCTGTAGGAAGTTTAGAATGGTTAAATGTAGATGCTCATTTACAATATCCACCATTTTTTTACGGTTCAGTTTTACCAACTTGGCTGTTAACATTATGTTGTTTTTTATTGATTGGTATTCCGTTTTTACTATTATTTATTCTAGGTTTAAGAATTTTATCTAGCAATGTAAAAAAGTTAAACAAACCAACCTCTTTAACGCTTTCCGGAATTTGGATTGTATGTTTATTAGTCATCATTTTTACGGGTATAGAATTTGGAACATCGCATTCTATTTACGGACAATCATCAGAAAAAAAGAGTTTAAATATTGTAGAGAATGATACTTTAAACCTAAAGATTATTAATGATGATGAAATTTTTTACAGACATAATTTAAGATCGAATACGTATAGAGAAGAAGTTTTTATCGATAATCAAAAAATGGTTTACAGTAACCATGTAAATATTGATGTTAAAAAAAGTAATTCTGATGAAAGCTATATCATCATCCTAAAAAAATCTAAAGGAAAAAACAAAGGCAATGCTAGTAATAATGCAAAAAGAATAAGCTACAATTATAAAATTGAAGACAACACAATAATTTTTGATGCATACTATTTATCTTCTTTTAAAAATATTTGGAAGGATGAAGAAATAGAAATTACAGTTTTTGTACCAGAAAATGTTACCATTTATTTCGATAATTCTGTAAAAAACTTTTTAGAGAATGTTAAGAATGAAGGTGATATTAGAGACAAAGACATGGCAAATCATCATTTTAAAATGACTAATAAAACTTTAAAATGTACAGATTGTGATGATTTATTTAAAGAACAAGAAGATGACATGGATGAAGAAAATGAATCTGAATTAGAAGTAACTTTTTAAAAACAATTCAGCCTAAAAAAACAACAACTGAGTAACCTTTGTTTCTTTTTAAGCGTCTAATAAATGACCTTTACAACATAAAATAAAACAAATACCATGAAAACATCTACCAAAACACTATTATCAATCTTATTTTTAGCTACATTTTTAACTTCTTGTAATGTTAATATGTTTAACAGAATTAACGGAAACAGAAATGTAATTACTGAAGACAGAAACTTAAAAGAAGATTTTACTAAAATAAAAGTAAGCACAGGCTTAGATTTATATCTTTCTCAAGGAAAATCAACAGAAATTACTGTAGAAGCAGATGAAAATTTACAAGACATCATTATTACAGAAATTAATGATGGGGTTTTAAAAATTTATTCAGAAAAAAATATCTGGAAAGCAAAAGCAAGAAAAGTATATGTTACTGTAGAAACTTTAGAAGGGGTTACTGCTACAAGTGGTTCTGATGTATATACTAAAGAAACTTTAAAAGTAAACAACATTTCTGTTAGCGCAACAAGTGGTGCAGATATTAGAATGGCTTTAGATGCAAATTCAGTTTCAAGTAGTGCAACAAGTGGTTCTGATATAGAAATATCTGGTGTTACAAACCAACATTCTGCAAGCGCTACAAGTGGTGCTTCTATAGATGCTTACGATTTGCAAAGTAAAAATGTAACTGCAAAGGTTACAAGTGGTGCAGATATTAATGTTTATGCATCAGAAAGTATAGATGCTAAAGCTACAAGTGGAGGAGATATTGACTTTAAAGGAAGCCCAAAACAAGTGAATAAAAAATCTTCTTCTGGTGGAAGTATTTCTGCCAAATAATTACAAAATTATCAATCAACCAAAGATTTCTTGAGGCTGGAAACAGCCTTGAGATTTCAACAAAAACTAGCTATGAACTCATTTATAGACTCTTTTAAAGAAGCTTTTATTATAAAAATATTTATTGCTATACTCCTATTTTTGCATAGCTTTTTTACTGCTGCTCAAGTACAAGAAATACCTGAATATAAAATAACAAATACTAAATTATACAATGATATTGTAAAAATGGATAGTATTTATTTTACAGCTTATAATAACTGCGATATAAAAACTCAGGCTGCTATTTATCATGATAATATCGAGTTTTATCATGATAAAGGCGGTTTATTATCAGACAAAAATCAACTTTTAAAATCTATAGAAGATAATATCTGTAATAAAGTAAACAGAACTTTAATTAAAGGCAGCGTAGAAGTGTACCCAATACATAATTATGGTGCAATTGAAATTGGTTATCATAAATTTTACAATAAAGAAGAACCAAATGCAAAATCGGTTCCCAGTAAATTTATTGTTACTTGGAAAAAAGAACATGAAAAATGGACAATTACCAAAGTAATTAGTCTTCATTAAAATATTTAAAAAACTGACATTAGAATAGCTAACTCTAATAACAGTACTAATACTTGGTTTTATTAGTTTACTTGGTAAGTCGTCGTTTTTAAAAAAACGGCGCTTACTTTTTTTATATTATTTGTAATTTGTTTGAATAGAAATAGTATTGAAATTAAAATGTAATTAAAAGGTTATAATCTGATGGAATTTGTAAAACTTTAAGACCATTTACACCTATTTATAATTTTAAAAAACGAAATTACCAGCCACAAAATAGTAAATTAACCAGAAAATTAGATTACAAAAAAAAATCCAGCCAAAAGCTAGATTTTTTAATATCTTAAAAGAAAAACACTTCTTATTGATTACCTAAAATTATTGGCATTCCAGATTTTCCAGAACCAATAACAATTACTTTACTATTTGGCGATTCTGATAATTTTATAGTAGCTTCAATTCCTTTTTCTTGTAAAATTTTATCGGTTAGAGATGCACTTAAAATTTTGTTTGCAGTTGCTTTACCTTCTGCATCAATCTTTTGCCTTTCAGCCTCTTTTTTAGCTTTTGCTAAACGAAACTCATATTCTAAAGACTCTTGTTCTTGTTTTAATTTGGTTTCAATTGCAGTTCTAATTGTAGTGGGTAGTTTTACATCTTCTACTAAAACTCTTTTTACTGATAAGTATTGATCTTTTAATAGAATTTGAACTTCATCTAAAATTTCTTGTTCAATAACATCTCTTTTACTAGAATACAATTGCTCTGGTGTATATCTACCTACAACACTTCTGGCAGCTGCATTAATTGCAGGATCTAACAATTCGCGCTCATAATCTTCTCCTTTAGTTTTAATTAATTTTCCTAAATTTTCAAATTCTGGTTCGTACCAAATTGTACCATTTACTTTTACTTCTAATCCGTTTACAGAAAGTACATTCATTTCATCTGAAATAGATTGCTGACGTACTTTTCTTACAATCATCTTGTTCCATGGTAAAACAATATGAAAACCTTCTCCATAAGATTTTTCTGTGTTAATACCTTTCCCTAAAGTTTCAAAAATTACACCACCTTCTCCAGGACCAATGGTTACTGTAGATTTTGAGAATAATATGATTGCAGCTACTGCAATTATAATTAGGAATATTCCACCTTTTGGGAAGTTTAATTCCATCTGATTATTTGCCATTTTAATATTTTTTAAATTTTATCAAATTTACAATTTCTATTGGTGAAACCCAATGGATATGAATTTTATATTTTTCCGAAGTATTTTCTAAGAAACCATTCTGCAGTAAATAGGGCAATCACAAAGAATAAAATCCATTGCCAATCAATTAAATTTACTTGTTTTTTAGTTGATTTTTGAACCGTATAAAAAGCCTCATTCTCTAACAACTCTTGGGTAATTTTATCGAATTGATTTTTGTAATACAGCTTTCCTCCACTTTTATTTGCTAGTTTTTGAAGTTTTAGATGATTTGCATTGGTAAATTGCTCTTCAATATTATAATCGGTAATTTTAAATCGACCAGATTTACGAATATTCTGCCCTAAAACAGTTACAGTATAGGTATAATCTCCAGTATTTAAATTTTCTATTTCTGTTTGAAAAGCATTATTTACTAAAGAAAAAGGAACTTTAGTTACTACTTTTGTTGCTGTATTGGTAATGCTAATTTCTAAACTAGCCCTTGGGTCGAATTGATAATTTTTATCGGTATAAAAAGCAGAAATATGAATGGTGGTATTTGCAGCATACAAAGATGCTGCTTCTACTTCTAAACGATTTCTTTTTTTGTTTGATGATAAATACTGAATGATATTCCCAATAAATTTATCAAAATCTCTAAAAGAATTAGACATTAAAAAACTGTTTGCTCTCCACCTCCAAATACCTTCACCTAACAAAATTCCACCTTTTTGATTGTTTACATCAAACACAGTAAAAAGAGGTTGCTCAGTTTCTAATCCATTTATATTTTGGTATAATAATGTTTGGTGTTCTTTGGTAAAACTGACTTCTCCAAATTTATCTTTTAAAGGCGGATAATTATTAAAACCTATGTCTTCTTGTAAAAAAGTTAGAAAATTAGCATTGTAAACTGCTGCATAATTTTCAGTTTGATTGATTGCATTTTTTCGAAAACCTAAATCTTTTTGGTTGATGAAATTCCAATCTGTTTCTGCACCAGAAATCAATAGATAGTTTTGGTTGTTTTCTTTAATTTTATCAATAATTTTATTAAACTTATTGTTTAACTGAAAAAATATAACTAACTGATATTCTTGGATATTATTTTTAAAATTATCAATATGATAAATTTCTACAGAGCGTTGTTTATTACTTTCTATTGATTTTTTAAAAGCTCCTAAATCTGGATGTAAAACCGAAGTTAATAACAAGACTTTTGTTTGCTCATCAATAACTTCTACAGAAAAACTTTTGGTATTATTTTTAATATTTTTCTCATTTTCTATTTTAGAAATAGATGCAGTATAATATTGCAAACCTTCTTCTGTTGATGTTAAATTTGCTACAACTGTTGCCGATTTTTTTGAGGCTGAAAAACGAACATTTTTTCTAAAAACAGTTTTTCCTTTGCTAGAAATTGAAAATTGTGTGGTTACATTTTCATTCCCTTCGTAATTTAAAATAACTTCTACAGGAAATTTATTTTTAATATAACTGTATTTATTTACGTTTAATTGACTGATTTTAACATCAACATATGTTGTAGTATCACCAATTACAATTGGATAAATTAATTGATCTGTATTTATAAATTCGTAATCTTGACCCACAGTTTGGTTTCCATCAGAAATTAAAACAATAGGAGAAATCTTATTTTTTTGCAACTCATTAATACCCAAAATAGCTTTAGAAATATTGGTTTGTTTTTTGGTAAAATCTAAACCATCTAAAACTTTTACATCATTTGCAAAAGAAAATTTTTGAACATCAAATTTTTGTTGGATTTGAGAATTATTTTCTAATTCTTTAATAAAGTTGGCTACATTTTTATCTTCTTTAAAAAAAGAAACAGAATTAGAGTTATCTATTAATAATGATAAAATTGGTTTAATATTGGTGGTTTCTGTCTTTTCTATTTTTGGATTTATCAATAATAAAATTAACAAAAACAAACCTAATCCTTTTAAAACAAATAGAATAACTGCAATTTTTAGTTTATTTTTTACTTTCAAATAATATTGAAAGTACGCCATTGCAAAGCTAAATAACAAGGCTAAAATGAGGTATAAAATTAAAGTTGACTGCAATAGTTTGTTTTTATGGGAAAGATATGAGAACTATTTGAAAAAGAAAAAACCTACAACGTTAAATATTGTAGGTAATTCTTAAAACTCAAATTTACTTAGGGATAAATTTGAGTGTACTTTTAGGAGTACTATGGTTTTATTTTTAGGGTGGTATTTTAAAGGATTTAATTAAGAGTAATGAATTTAACTTGTTTTTATGTAATGATATTTTACATTTTGTTTCATATAACTCTGTAATATTCCCATATTTTTTAATTCGTCTAAAACATTGTAAACTCCAAGTATTAAAGAAAAATTATTACTTCTTTTTAAAATTTGGAAGCTTGTTAAATGCTCGTTTTTTAATTCGTTAATTACTTCTAATTGTCTTGTTGTAAATTCTTGAGTTTTCATAGTGTTTGTTGTTTTACAGTGTAAAGATACTATGCATTTGAGCCCTAAATTTAAATTTTAGATAAGTAATCTTTTAAGTTAGATGATTGGCGTTTTAATATAGACGAATAAAAAAACACCTGTTTTCACAGGTGTTAAGTATTTATCAACTAATTATTTAGAACAAAAATTAGTCTATATTTTTAACATTTATAATTCATAAACGTATTTTAATTTAAATTTTAGGTTAACATACCTCCATCTACAGATAAAGTTTGCCCAGTAATGTAAGCACTCATATCAGATGCTAAAAACACACAAGCATTCGCAATATCTTCTGGCTTACCTCCTCTTTTTAAAGGAATTGAATCTCGCCAACCTTGCACCACTTTTTCATCTAGTTTGTCTGTCATTTCAGTTTCAATAAAACCAGGAGCAATAACATTACTTCTAACATTTCTAGAGCCCAACTCTAAAGCTACTGATTTAGAAAAACCAACAATACCAGCTTTAGATGCTGCATAATTTGTTTGCCCAGCATTACCTTTTAAACCAACTACAGAACTCATATTTATAATAGAACCTGCTCTTTGTTTCATCATTGGTCTAATAACTGCCTTAGTTAGGTTAAAAACAGATTTTAAATTAACTTCGATTACTTTATCAAAATCTTCTTCAGAAATACGCATTAACAAATTGTCTTTGGTAATACCTGCATTGTTTACTAAAATATCTATTGCACCAAATTCTTTTTGCACTTCTTTAGCCAATTCTTGAGCAGCATTAAAATCAGCAGCATTAGATTGATACCCTTTTGCAGAAACACCAAAAGCTTTTAATTCTTCTTCTAAGGCTTTTGCAGCATCTACAGAAGAGCTATACGTAAAAGCTACATTTGCACCTTGTTTTGCAAATTCAATAGCAATTCCTCTACCTATTCCTCTGGTTGCACCAGTTATTATTGCTGATTTATTTTCTAGTAATTTCATATAGTTTAGTTGTTTTTAAGACATCAAATATACTAAAATAAAAAAACTCGTAAAGTAAATTTTACCTTACGAGTTTTATCTTTTTGGAAGTATTTCTATTAAGATTTTACCTTTTTTTCATCAACATAGTTAAATAAATAATCTACTTCCAATTCTTTTATTTTTCCTAGTTTTTGTAAAGATTTTACGTCTAAATCTTTTTTATTACCAATAACCATAACATTGTAAGATTCGCCTTTAATATTTTTATCAAAAAATGCTTTTAAATCTTCCATTGTCATGTTTTTAATGGTATTGTACATTTCTTCTCGGTTATCATTATCAATTCCTAATTTTTGTAATCTTTCATAAGACCAAAAAATATTTGATTTTGTAATTCTTTGAGCTGCTAATTTTTTTAAGGTTGATTCTTTTGCTGCTTGAAATTGTTTATCAGCCTCTGGCATATCATTCATTAACTCCATCATAGCATCTACAGCCTGTTCTAATTTATTAGCCTGTGTACCCACATAAGCCATAACATAATTAGGTGAATCTTTTTTTGATGCTCCTTGATAAGATGCAAATGCAGAATATGCCAACGATTTAGATTCTCTAATTTCTTGAAACACAATAGATGACAATCCGCTACCAAAATAGGTATTAAATAATGTTGATGCAGCCATATTTTCTGGCGTAAAAGGATCACCTTTTGCTAAGAATAACATTTCTGTTTGCACCATATCATAATCTGTAAAGAAAACATTACCACCAGTTTCGGTTTCTTTGTATTCTTTTGCAACAGGATATTCTTTTAATTCGCCGTAAATCTTATGCTCATTATTTAAAGCTGTTACTGCATTATCAACGTCTTTACCATAATAAAAAACACGTTGTTTGTAGTTTTTCATGTCTTTAATTAAAGCAACTAATTCTTCTGGGTTTATGGCTTTTAACTCATCAATCTGCATAAGATCTCTTAAGGGAGAATCTTCACCATATTTACCAAAATTCATTAATCCATTCCAAAGAATATTTCCTTTTTGGGTTTTTCCATCTTGGCGCTCTTTGTAAATTTTTTCAACATATTTATTGTATGCATCTTCATCAGCTTTGGCATTGTCCCATAAATGCTCTAACAATTCTAATCCTTTTGGTAAATTTTCTTTTAATCCGTTTAAACCTACATAGGTTTTATCTCTTCCTGTACTTACATAATAAGAAATTCCTAATTTGTAAAATTCCTTTTTTAATTCTTCGTTGGTATATTTATCTGTACCTATATACTCTAAATAACCTGCTGCTAAGGATAATTTTTTATCATTATCACTTCCCATATCAAAAATGATGTTCATATCAAACAAATCATTCTTTTCGTTTAAAACATAAGATACTTTAATATCATTTTCTGTTTTAGTTTCTTTAATTGCCGTTTTATAATCTACAAATTGAGGTTTTAATTCCTCAGATTCCATTTTATTAAAAGCTAAAATATACTCTGAACTTTTGTCTCTATTTAAGTTTACTGGTGTTATTCCTGGGTTTTCGACTTTTACAATATTTTTATCTTCACCTTTTCTTTTATAGGTAACTACATAATTATCTTGATAAAAAGTATTTGCAAATGCGACTAACTCTTCTTTAGTTACTTTCTTTAAATCGTCTAAAAACTTTACTCTATCTGCCCAGTTTTGTTGATAAATAAATGCTTCCACATATTTATCTGCTAAAGCTGAATTATTTTCATATTGACGAGTTTCACTTAATTTTAAGTCGTTAACAACTGCAGCAATCATCCATTCATCAAACTCACCATTCTTTAATTTTGTAACTTGTTCTAATAACAAATCTTTTACCTCATCTAAAGATTGACCTGATTTTGGTGATCCTGTAAACGTATGATATCCATAATCATTTAAAAAAGTAGGTGAACAAGATGCGTACTGTACAACTTGTTTTTGATTTAAATTTAAGTCGATTAACCCCGCATTTCCATTTGCCATGATCATATCAACTAAAGTCACCATTTTTTCATCAGTTGTATTTACACCTCCAGATCTGTAAGCAATAGAAATATTTTCTGATGTTGGTCCGAAAACCTCGTTTACAATGGGTTGTGTAATTGGTTCTTCTTTTGGTAAAGTTGGATGCGTTAACTCTTTCTTTTCGAACTTTCCAAAAGTTTCTTTTATTTTTGATATTGTTTTATCGAAATCTAAATCACCAACTAAAACAATAGCCATATTATTGGGTACATAATATTTATCGAAATAATTATGAATATCAACCATTGAAGGATTTTTTAAATGCTGACCTGTACCAATTGTTGTTTGTTGACCATAAGGATGATTTGGAAATAAACCATCTAACATGGCTGCATAACGTTTTCTAAAGTCGTTGTCTTGTCCTCTATTAAACTCTTCAAAAACCGCTTCTAATTCCGTATGAAATAATCGTAACACTAACGTGCTAAAACGTTCAGATTCTAATGTAATCCATTTGTTAAATTCATTAGCAGGAATTTTATTAGTATACACAGTTTGCTCAAACCAAGTATAAGCATTTGTGCCAGTTGCTCCTAAAGAAGCTGTCATTTTATCATATTCATTAGCAATAGAATAGTTAGAAGCTTCTAAAGAAACTTTATCTATTTCTTGATAAATGGCTTTCTTTTTCTCTGGATCTTCTTCTGTTCTGTGTTGCTCATACAAATCAGAAATTTTTTCTAAATACACTTTCTCTTTTTCCCAATCAGCAGTACCAACTCTGTGAGTGCCTTTAAACACCATATGCTCTAAATAGTGAGCTAAACCTGTAGATTCTTTTGGATCGTAATTAGAACCAGCTCTTACAGCAATATAAGTTTGAATTTTGGGTTCGTCTTCATTTTTACTGAGGTACACTTTTAAACCATTGTCTAAGGTATATAATCGTAAACCTGTAGGATCATTTTCTACAGTTTCGTAGGTTATACCATTGGTGTCTTTTTGCGAAGTTACTTCGTAGCTTTTTTCTTTATTAGTATTACAGCTTATTGCTGAAACTAAAAACATACTCAAAGCAAATACTTTAATCTGTTTCATAATATTTAATTTGGTTGAATAAAAAAATCCGTTGAATTTACAAATTCAACGGATTTTAATAAGATTTATTATAAAACTTTAACAGTTATTTAAAGAAATGGAGATTACTTTAATACTTTCGCAACCATTTCTCCAATTTTAGCTGGTGAACTTACAACGTGTACACCATTTGCAGCTAAGATTTCCATTTTTGCTTGTGCAGTATCATCAGCACCACCAACAATAGCTCCTGCATGCCCCATTGTTCTTCCAGCAGGTGCAGTTTGTCCAGCAATAAAACCAACAACTGGTTTTCTATTACCATCAGCTTTAATCCATTGTGCAGCTTCAGCTTCTAAATTACCACCAATTTCACCAATCATTACAATTGCTTCAGTTTCATCATCATTCATTAACATTTCTACAGCTTCTTTAGTTGTAGTTCCAATAATTGGATCTCCACCAATACCAATAGCAGTTGTAATTCCATATCCTTGTTTTACAACTTGGTCAGCAGCTTCGTAAGTTAAAGTACCAGATTTAGAAACGATACCTACTTTACCTTTTTTAAAGATAAAACCTGGCATAATACCAACTTTAGCTTCGTCTGGAGTAATAACTCCTGGGCAGTTTGGCCCAACTAATCTTGTATCTTTATCTGCAATGTAAGCTTTTACTTTTACCATATCTGCAGTAGGTATACCTTCTGTAATACAGATAATTACCTTAATACCTGCATCCGCAGATTCCATAATTGCATCAGCAGCAAATGCTGGTGGTACAAATATAATTGAAGTATCTGCTGCAACTTTTTCTACAGCTTCTGCAACTGTATTAAAAACAGGTTTACCCAAGTGTTCTTGACCACCTTTTCCTGGAGTTACACCTCCAACAACATTGGTTCCATAATCAATCATTTGACCCGCGTGAAAAGTTCCTTCACTACCAGTAAAACCTTGTACAATAATATTTGAATTCTTATTAACTAAAACACTCATTTGCTCTGATATTTATTTTGTGTTACAAAAATAGTTTATTGTTTACTTTTATAAAAAAGATATTTACTATTTATTTTCTTTTAGCAGTCTTTTTAAACCTGCTAACTGTTTTAATTTTTCTCTAGATTCTTCGATTGGCGTACCAAAATAAGATTTGCCTCCAGCAACAGATTTTGTAACTCCTGTTTGCCCAAGAATAACAGCTCCTTTACCAATTGTAATTCCGCTATTGGTACCAACTTGTCCCCAAATGGTAACCTCATCTTCTATAATTACACAACCTGCAATACCTGTTTGTGAAGCTATTAAACATTTTTTACCAATTACGGTATCATGCCCTACATGAACTTGGTTATCAATCTTAGTTCCTTGTTTTATGGTTGTATCACCTGTAACTCCTTTATCAATAGTACAAGAAGCACCTAAATCTACATTATCTTCTAGAACAACTCTTCCTCCAGAAATTAATTTATCAAAACCTGTTGGTCTGTTTTTGTAATAAAAAGCATCAGCCCCTAAAACTGTATTGGCGTGAATTGTACAATTGTCACCAATTATAGTATTATCGTAAATGGTTACATTGGGATATATGACACAGTTTTTACCAATAACTACATTATTACCAATAAAAACATTTGGCTGAATTATAGAATCTTCACCAATAATCGCAGTTTCTGCAATACTTACTTTGGATGCTATAAATGGATTAAAATGTTTTGTAATCTTGTTAAAATCATGAAAAGGATCCTCAGAAATTAATAAAGCTTTACCTTCTGGACATTCTACTTCTTTGTTGATTAAAATAGTTGTTGCTGCAGAATTTAAAGCTTTATCGTAATATTTAGGATGATCTACAAAAACGATATCTCCTTTTTCTACCACGTGAATTTCATTGATTCCTAGAATCTCAAAATTTTTATCACCAATAAAATCTACATCTAAAAGTGATGCAATTTCTTGTAAAGTTTGTGGAGTTTTGAATTTCATATTTGGCTATTAGCTTTTGGCAATTGACTATTAGCTAAAAGCTAATTGCTAAAAGCTTTTTTACTCTTTAATTCGTTCTTGGTAAGTTCCTTTTGTTGTTTCTATCTTAATTTTATCACCTTCATTAATAAACAAAGGTACATTTACTGATGCTCCAGTTTCTACAGTTGCTGGTTTTGTTGCATTTGTTGCTGTGTTACCTTTAACACCTGGTTCTGTATGTGTAACTTCTAAAATAACGCTTTGTGGCATTTCAACAGACAAAGGCATATCATCTTCAGAATTGATAATGATGGTTACAATCTCTCCTTCTTTCATTAACTCTGGAGTATCTAAAGCATTTTTTTGCAATTGAATTTGAGAATAATCTTGCTCATTCATAAAATGATAGGTATCTCCATCATTATATAAGTATTGAAACTTGTGTGTTTCTACTCTAACATCATCAATTTTTCTACCTGCAGGAAAAGTATTATCTACAACTTTACCATTGGTAACACTTTTTAATTTTGTTCTTACAAACGCAGGTCCTTTACCTGGTTTTACGTGTAAAAATTCTACAATTTTATAAATATCATTATTATATCTGATGCATAATCCGTTTCTAATATCTGATGTTGTTGCCATTTATTTATTTAATTTGCGTTATAATATCCTTTCATTATTCCTCTGTGAGAATCTTTTATAAACTGAATGATTTCATCACGTTCTGGAGTTGCTTCCATTTCTGCTTCTATAATATCTATAGCTTGAGAATTATTGTAGTTTTTTTGAAATAAAATTCTGAATATAGCTTGAATTTCTCTAATTTTTTCTGTGGTATACCCTCTTCTTCTTAAACCAACCGAATTTATACCTACGTAAGATAATGGCTCTCTTGCCGCTTTTACATAAGGAGGTACATCTTTTCTAACCAAAGAACCACCAGTTACAAAAGCATGATTACCAATAGATGCAAATTGATGCACTGCAACCATACCTGCTAAAACTACATAACTACCAATAGTTACATGACCTGCTAAAGTAGTATTGTTAGAAAAAATACAATTATCGCCAACAAAACAATCGTGTGCAATATGACAATATGCCATTATTAAACAATTGTTACCCACAACAGTTTTCATTCTATCTTTGGTTCCTCTATTAATTGTAACACACTCTCTAACAGTAACATTGTTTCCAATTTCTACTGTAGTTTCTTCGTCGTTAAATTTTAAGTCTTGTGGTATTGCAGAAATTACTGAACCTGGAAAAATTCTACAATTTTCTCCAATCCTAGCTCCTTCCATAATGGTTACGTTAGAACCTATCCAAGTTCCTGAACCAATTGTTACATTATTATGTATGGTAGTAAATGGTTCTATTACAACATTTCTTGCAATCTTTGCTTGGGGATGTACATAGGCTAAAGGTTGATTCATATTTTATTTTTTTCTGGCTATTTGTGCCATTAATTCTGCTTCTGCTACTAATTTTCCATTTGCATAAGCATATGCTTGCATATGGCAAATACCTCTTCTAATAGGTGTAATTAATTCTGCTTTAAACGTTAATGTATCTCCAGGTAAAACCTTTTGTTTAAACTTAACATTATCCATTTTCATAAAATAAGTTAAGTAGTTTTCTGGATCTGGAACTGTACTTAATACTAGAACTCCTCCACATTGAGCCATAGCTTCAACTTGTAAAACACCTGGCATAACTGGAGCACCAGGAAAATGACCAACAAAGAAATTTTCGTTCATGGTAACATTTTTCATACCAACCACATGCTTGTCTGATAGTTCTAAAATTCGATCTATCATTAAAAATGGAGGTCTGTGAGGTAAAATATCCATAATTTGATGAATATCTAACAAAGGTGGTGCATTTAAATCATATTGAGGAACGTAGTTTCTCTTTTCTGTTTTTATGATTTTTGCTAATTTTTTAGCAAACTGAGTGTTTACTAAATGTCCTGGTTTATTAGCAATTACTTTACCTTTAATTCTTGTGCCTACTAAAGCCAAATCGCCAATAACATCTAATAATTTATGACGAGCAGCTTCGTTTGCCCAATGTAAATTTAGGTTGTCTAAAATTCCGTTTGGTTTTATAGAAATATTATCTTTTTTAAATGCTTTTTTTAATTTTTGCATTGTACTATCAGACAATTCCTTATCAACATAAACAATAGCATTGTTTAAATCACCTCCTTTAATAAGGTCATTTTCTAACAACATTTCTATTTCGTGTAAAAAACTAAAAGTTCTTGCATCTGCAATTTCAGTTTTAAAATCGGCAATATCTTCTAAAGTAGCATTTTGAGTTCCTAAAATTTTAGTTCCAAAATCTACCATTGTTGTTACTTGATATTGATCTGAAGGCATTAAAATAATTTCGCTTCCAGAAATTTCGTCTTTGTAAGAAATAATTTCTTTAACTACGTATTCTTCAATATCAGCTTCTTGTTCTTTAATACCCGCTTTTTCTAGAGCTTCTATAAAATATTTAGAAGACCCATCCATAATTGGAGGTTCTGATGCGTTAATCTCTATTAATAAATTATCAATATCTAAACCTACTGCAGCAGCTAAAACATGCTCAGAAGTTTGAATTTGAACACCATTTTTTTCTAAATTAGTACCTCTTTGCGTGGTTACTACATATTCAGCTTTGGCTTCTATAATTGGAGATCCTTCTAAATCTATTCTACTAAACGCAAAACCGTGATTTATTGGGGCTGGTTTTAGCGTCATTGATACATTATTACCAGTGTGCAAACCAACACCTGATAACGTAATTTCTGATTCTATCGTTTTTTGTTTTTTACTCATGCCTTTATTTTTGAGCTTTAAGATCTTTTTCAATTTTGTTTATTGATTCTGCGATTTTAGGTAAATTTCTAAAATAAACATAACTTTTATTAAAATCTGGATAACTAAAAGCTGGGGTTCCTTGTACAACCTCATTATCTTTTAAGTTTTTGGTAATACCAGATTGTGCTTGAATTTTAATGTTATTGCCTAATACTAAATGACCAACAATACCAACTTGCCCACCAATCATACAATTTTCGCCAATTTTAGTAGAACCTGCAACTCCTGTTTGAGCTGCAATAACCGTATTTTTACCTATTTCTACATTATGAGCTATTTGTATTTGGTTATCTAGCTTTACACCTTGTCTTATGATAGTAGATCCTAATGTGGCTCTGTCTATTGTAGAACCTGAACCTATATCTACATAATCTTCTATAATAACGTTTCCGATTTGTGGAATAGCTTTAAACTCACCTTTTTCATTGGGTGCAAATCCAAATCCGTCAGAACCAATAGTACAGCCTGAATGAATTTTACAATAATTACCAATCTGAGTTTCTGAATAAATTTTTACACCTGCAAAAATTACACAATTGTCGCCAATTACTGTATTATCTCCTATGTAACAATTAGGATAAATCTTAACATTATCACCAATTATTACATTTTCGCCTATGTAAGAGAAAGCTCCTAAATATTCATTGCTACCCACTTTTGCTGAAGTTGCAATAAAATGTGGTGTTTCTCTACCAGTTTTATTGTTTTTTACTTCGTTGTAAAATTCTAATAATTTAGAGAAAGATTTATAAGCATTCTCTACTTTTATAAGTGTAGTAGAAATTTCTTTTTCTAACTTAAAATCATCATTTACAATAGCAATAGAAGCATTTGTAGTGTATAAATATGGATTGTATTTTGGGTTAGACAAAAAGGTTAAAGAGCCCTTTTCACCTTCTTCTATTTTAGATAATTTAGATACTTCTTCATCAGGATTACCAACTACTTTACCTTCTAAAATATCTGCTATTTGTTGTGCTGTAAATTTCATCAACCGCAAAAGTATAAAATTTATAGGTATTTGGCTAATCTCATTTTACTTTGGATAACAAATAAAATGTTTTATTACTGGTTTTGTAAGCGCTTGCAGGTTTAATTGATCTGATGCTTTTGCAATATCTTTAAGCTTTCCTTTTTTATTTAGAATATAAATTGGCTTTTCTGTTTGATAGGCTAAATTTCTAATTTCTTGAGAAAATATAAAATAATCGATATCTTTTTGATCAATTTCTAACTTTTTGATACACTTATCTTTCTTTTTATTGATGTAAGATGCTGTAAAAGATTTGTTTTGTATTTCGATTCTTAGCAACTTTCTATCTACAATCATTTTACACAACATTGCTAAAACTTTATCTTTATGATATACCCATTCTTTTATGGCAGACAGAATATCATAATCATCTAGTTTCGAAAACATTTCTAATGTTTCTTCTGTAAAATTATCTTGATGTATTTGGTTATATAAAAAATAATTTAAAGCAGAACTTGCAAACAACTCCTCTCCTCTTTCTGCCAATTGTTTGGCTCTTTTTAATACATTAACCAACATATTTTCTGCAACCAAACCTGTTTTGTGCAAATACACTTGCCAATACATTAAACGTCTGGCAATTAAAAATTTTTCTACAGAATATATTCCTTTTTGTTCTATAACTAGTTCATCATTTTTAACATTCATCATAGCAATTAATCTGTCTGATGAAATATTACCTTCGGTTACACCTGTATAAAAGCTATCTCGTTTTAAATAATCTAAACGATCTATATCTAACTGACTAGAAATTAATTGACATAAAAATTTGCGATGATACTTCCCTTCAAAAATTTCGATGGCTAAGCTTAGTTTTCCTTGAAACTCTTCATTAAGTTTTTTCATAAACTTTAAAGAAATTTCTTCGTGCGAAATTCCGCTTACAATACTATGCTCTAAAGCATGTGAAAAAGCTCCATGACCAATATCGTGTAATAATATAGCCATATAAACTGCATTTTCTTCGTCTTTAGAGATTTCTATTTGTTTAAAACGCAACACTCTAACTGCTTTTTCCATTAAATGGATACAACCCAAAGCGTGATGAAAACGTGTATGATTTGCTCCTGGATACACCAAATTAGACAACCCCATTTGTGCAATTCTTCTTAAACGCTGAAAATAAGGATGTTCTATAATATCAAAAATTAAAGAATTCGGAATTTGAATAAATCCGTAGATAGGATCGTTTAATATTTTGAGTTTATTGGGCTTTTTTTTCTTCAAAAGATGGGTTTTATCAATCTAAATGCAAAGTACGATTTAATGCCTTTAATTCGCAAATTAAAAATATTCGTTTTTCTATAAAAATGATCAAACTTGTTTTAAACTGATAGGTGTTTTATCGTTTTCTGATTTTAGATTATTAATTATTGAATACTTTATCAATTAAAATTAGCAATATTTTATCATTTTAACCCTTAGAAAAATATAACAAAATGGTACTTTTAACCTTGAAAGTTTAAATTTTAAAATATATGAGTAGCATACAAATTTTATGGGTTGATGATGAAATCGAATTATTAAAGCCTCATATTCTTTTTCTAGAACGTAAAAACTATAAAGTTACAACTTGTACAAATGGTGCTGATGCTATTGATTTAGTTGATGAAACGAATTTTGATATTGTTTTTTTAGATGAAAATATGCCTGGTTTAACTGGGTTAGATACGCTTGGAGAAATTAAACAAAAGAAAGCAAACTTACCTGTTGTAATGATTACAAAAAGCGAAGAAGAATATATTATGGAAGAAGCCATAGGTTCTAAAATTGCTGATTATTTGATAAAACCAGTAAATCCGAGTCAGATTTTGTTGAGTTTAAAGAAAAATTTAGATCATTCTCGTTTGGTTTCTGAAAAAACAACTTCTAGTTATCAGCAAGAGTTTCGAAAAATTTCTATGGATTTGGCAATGGTAAATTCTTACGAGGAATGGATTGACTTATATAAAAAACTAATTCACTGGGAGTTAGAATTAGAGAATATTAGTGATCCTGGAATGTTGGGCATTTTAGAAAGTCAAAAACAAGAAGCTAATAGTCAGTTTTTTAAATTTATAAAAAAGAATTATGAAGATTTTTTAACTTCAAATGACAAACCTACTTTTTCGCATACATTGTTTAAAGATTATGTTGTACCAGAATTAAGCAAAGATCAAGGCGTTTTATGGGTTGTGATTGATAATTTACGTTACGATCAATACAGAATTCTAGAACCATTAATTAATAATCATTATAAAAAAGACGAAGAATATTCTTATTTCTCTATTCTACCTACTGCCACTCAGTATGCTAGAAATGCCATTTTTTCTGGATTAATGCCTTCTGAAATGGAAAAACGTTATCCAAATTTTTGGAAAAATGATACTGATGAAGGTGGAATGAATATGTTTGAGAATGAATTTTTATCAGCCCAAATAAAAAGATTAAGTTTAAATATTACACACGAATATTACAAAATTACTTCTTTAAAAAGCGGAAAAGAATTAGCAGATAATTTTAACGGCACCAAGCAAAACGATTTAACAACAGTTGTTTATAATTTTGTTGATATGCTTTCGCATTCTAAAACAGAAATGGAAGTTATTAAAGAATTGGCTGGCGATGATAAAGCGTATAGAAGTTTAACATTAAGCTGGTTTAAGAATTCGCCATTGTTCGAAATTATTCAAAAAGCTCAAAATTTAGGGAAGAAATTGATTATTACAACAGATCATGGTACAATTAATTGTAAAAATCCTACAAAAGTAATTGGCGATAAAAATATCAGTTCTAATTTACGTTATAAAACGGGTAGAAGTTTGAGTTATGAAGACAAAGATGTTTTTGCTGTTCGAAATCCTAAAGACATTTTTTTACCTACAGTGGCTATGAATAGTCCCTTTATTTTTGCGAAAGAAGATTTGTTTTTTGCGTATCCAAACAACTTTAACCACTTTGTAAAATATTACAAAAACACGTATCAACATGGAGGTGTTTCTTTAGAAGAAGTTATTATACCTTGTGCTGTTTATAGTCCGAAGTAAAAAATTTATAATTATTATTATTTTAACTAAAAAATTACCTCTATATAAATTATTTTTTTATAAATTTTTCATTTCGTATTCCATTATTAGTAAGCACCTTAGCTAAATAAATACCTTTTGCTAATGATTGTAGGTTTATACTATTACTAGTTGAGTATAAGATTTTCTTACCTAGTAAATTATATATTTCTACACTTTTAAATTCTAAATTATTAAATACAGAGATAGATAATATTGATTTTGCAGGATTTGGATGTAATGATATATCTTTTGAATTTTCTACAGTAGGTGGCTGAGGACTAAAATATGGTATCCCAAAATTATAAGCTTCAACCCCAACTTTCTCTCCAATAAATCTACCAGGAAGATCATCTGCTGGTGGATGAATACCTCCCCAAATTCTTGATAAACTTGTTTGATCTGAAGCATCTCTATAAGTTGCCCATTGCAACACTACATCCACTGAAGGGCCTTTTTCAAAAACCAAAAATTCATCTTTTTTGGCCACAAACTCGCCTATACCACCAGGAAAAAATTCATCTCCTGTAATAAGTGTCATGACTTCTGCTGCAGCTCTAGAAAATGTAGAATGACCAGATACAAAACCTGCAAAAGGAGGTGTTACAAACGATGGCCTTTGATAAGGCCACCAGTTTTCAGCTAAAATCCAACCTACACCAGCTACATCTGTTTCAGAATTTGAAATAAAGTCGTGACCTTTCCAAGAATACAATTTTATCTTTCCTACATTTTGGTTATTTATGCCACTTAAGGCGTCACCAACTTCTACTGTTTCAATAAAACCTTCAATTAATGGAATGCCTCCAATATGATAATTGTCTAAATCAGGATTTGTACTTTGCCCCAATTCGCACATATATCTAATTGCAGAAATAGGTCGTATATAATCATACCACCCCTTTATACCCCATGCAGAAATGGCAGCATCATGCATAGCACCCGCTAAAATAAAATAGGCTTTTACATCCCATTCTAACGAACTTAATATTGCTCCTTGTCCATTAAACTTTTTTTCTAATTTAGGATGATCACTTACATAATTTAAAATAGTAAACCAATGACCTGGAGGTGTTTCAGAATCTGGACCATCTGCCCAAAACTCTGCAAGCACTCTTCCATAATCTCCTCTAGGAACCATTTGCACATCATAAGGCTGACCTGTTGATGGGTTTACAGAATGCCCTTTACTAATATCACCTCCTTCAATTAATTTATAAAAATCAGGAAAATCTGAAAACGATTTTGGCATGTTCTGTATATCAATATTTCCAATGGTTTTTGGTGAAATATCTAACATAACACCATCTGAAGGATCTAAGTGAGAACCCCATACTGAAACCAATGAAAAGTTCCATTTATACTCGTCGTTTGCTGTGGTTTTATTTGTGATATCTAACTCTGGTGGCTGTCCAGGATTATGATAAACACGATATGCTTCTCCATTTCTTTCAAATAATTCACTATCAGATTCTGATAATGCAAAAGGAAGTACATTGCCCCATTCTGCACCTAAAAAACTTGGCACAGATCCTGTAAATAAATTTCCACTTTGATCTATAAAAGTGTTAAACGATAAAGGTTGCCAACGATTAGGATTTGACAATCCTGTGGGCTGCCCAAATACACTTAAATTTAATGCTGAATTTACGGGTTCATAAAAAGAATTTTCATAATCATTCCCCTCATTAGAACCATCATTTTTACCATATTCAATAAGCTTTTGGCCAATATAATTTCCTAATGCAGCCGCATCTCCAGTTTCATAATCAACTGAAGTAAAAGATGTATCAAACCCTAACTGATCCATGATTAAACTAAAACGTTCTAAACTTTTTTCGGCTCCAGGAGAATTTTTAAAACGATGCATTAAAAGTCGATAAACGGCATAACTCATTGCTTTTTTTTGAGAAACATCTTCTGTTTCTAATGGTGTAAATTCCTTTAAATTACTTGTAAAGCCATGAACGGTATTTCCTATAAAATATGGCCTTGCAGTATTGTTGTAAATAGCCCAACTATCAAATAAAGCTACTGAGGTATGGAATAAATTACGTGCATGCACAGTTGGCCTTGCAAAATCTTTACGAATAGCTTCTAAAAGGGCTTCGTTCCAAATTCTAGCAATTGAAACATTTTCTGTAGCCTTATTAATGTTAAGTGCTATATTAAGGGGCGATGTGTCACTAATACAATTTTCGTTATAAACTTGCGCTGTGACAACTCCTAATGGTTCTAAACCCCAGGTTACAGATATTGAATTAGTACCCTGACCTTCAACAATATGACCACCTTCTACTGTCCATATAATTTGATTATTTTCTAAAAGATTATAGCTGTAAGTATCTATATTATTAAAACCAGATTCAGTTATACCTGTAATTTCTGTAGCCGACAAATACTCACAACTGCCATCATCTCTTGTTGCTAATGGATTATAATTACACGATTTTGGGTCTGTACAGCCATAAATATAGTTGGCTGGTTGTACAGTAAGAACCTCTAACCCCTTACCCTCTGTAGCCTTGAAATACTCCTTTACTTCAAGGTTTTGGTAGGTTTCAATAAGACCTAAAGGCCACTTAATGGTTAGTTTTTTTATTATTGTTGCGTCTGCTAAACCAAAATGAACGGCTTGTAAACTTTGTGATAAAAAACCTATACCAGTATAATACCGATGAAAAGTACCTTTGTCTGTTTCAACTGAAATTGTAGTTCCAATTGCATCTCTATTAGACACTGTACCTTGTAAAGATAATTTAAACCAACTGAAATTATTTGCTTGATTAGGCTCAATAGTTTGGTTACTGTAAAAATAAGATGCCCTATCTAAGTTAGATACAAATAAATCTAAATCGCCATCATTATCAAAATCAAAAGAACAAGCACTATACCCTTTTGAAACATCATTTAATTGTATTTCTGATGAAATATCTTGAAAAGTATCTTGACCTTCATTTTGTAAGTTTTTAAAGTAAAAATTATTTTGTGGTCCACTTAATTCAAATCCGTTAACAATAAACAAATCTTCATCTCCATCTAAATCAAAATCAGCAAAAATATTATCCCAAGCCCAACCTGTTTCTTTTACATTTTTATCTAGTGCTACATCTGTAAAGGTGTTATTTCCATTATTTTTAAGCAATGCATTTTCATTGATATTGGTGATAAAAAAATCGAAATTTCCATCATTATTATAATCGTTTATAGCAATACCCATGTCATCTTTTGCATGGTCTAGACCATAACTTGCAGCATCTTCAAAACTATCTATTCCATTTACATTGATTAAAAGCTCATTAGGTTCATCTAGATCATTAGATATGTAAATATCTAACCAACCATCTTTATTAAAATCGTATGGAAAAGCTAAAAAGGAAGGCCTATTTTTTTTGGAACTTTCAAATTTTAGTGATTCGTTTTTAAAAGTTCCATCACCATTATTAATGTAAAAACTATTGTAATCGCATTCACCCCAATCAGAAATATAAATATCAAGAAATCCATCATTATTAAAATCGAACCAAGTGGCACTTGTATTTAGACAATTATTGATGCTTTTTATACCTGCTTCTGTAGTTTGTTCTGTAAAAGTACCATCTCCATTATTATGAAAGAGTTGCACTTTATATTGATGCGTAAAAAATAAATCAGGGAAGCCATCATTATCATAATCACCCCATGAGACCCCATATTTTACACCTTCTAAGGCAGGATTTGATGGTGTGTAGCTTATTGAAGGAAATAAATTTGATATGCCCGATTCTTTAGTTACATCTGTAAATGCCCCATTGTTATCATTTCTAAACAGTTTACTATGTGTTTCTTCTTCATCATTTACATCTTTTCTTGCTCCAACAACAAAAATATCCAAATCTAAATCTCCATCGTAATCAGCTACTGCTATACCATTATTTTGTTCTAAAACACCCAAACCTGCTAATTCTTGAATCTGCTGAAAATTTTGAGCATTAGAAGGATTTAAAAAAAATATACATGCTATTATGTTAAATAAAATATACTTCATCAGAATTCTTTAAATTTAGATAAAACCAGTTTATACAATTATTTTTTTGAACATTTTTAATCATTAATTTACTCTTGATATTAGTATTTAGAAACTCACTTGGCAATTTATTTTAGAAGAGATAATAGTAAGAATTGTATTCTTTTCATTAATAAAATCAATTGTTTTCTCTGTTAAAAAAGAGTAGTATTATAAATGTAGTAGAGTTATATAATTTTAAAAAACGAGCTAATTAAAAATCAGCCCGTTTATTCAAACTTAATAAAATAATAAATACTACTTTATAAATTTCTAATTGCGTTACATATGGTAGGCAAATCAAAATTTTCATAAAGGTTTAACATTTCTTGTTCTGTTAATGGTGGCGTTACTTTCCATCCACCATACCAAAAACCAAACTGATATTTTTGACCTGATTCTAAACATGGTGATTTACCATTTAATCTAGAGTTAGAAACTCTATCAAAATAAGACCAATAACGATCATTTTCTTTCTTATAATAAACATATAAATTGTTTAGTAAATAAGTAGCATCTGGGCATTCTAAACTTAAATCTAGATCTCTTTCTTGATAACAATCTTGATTAGAAATATCTATAGTTTGCCCATCCAAATCACACTTACTAACTTCTTCACTATACACTATCTTATATCTTCTCTCTTGATAGCTGTAATAATACATTGTTAAAATCATATCATCTTTTAGCATATTCAATGCTCTATTTCGATAGTATCCAAGATTACTGCCATTTACTTGATATGTGCCATCAAAATACATATAACCCCATCTTAGAGCTCTTTGTGGATTATACTTATTAGCCACATAATAACAATAAAATGTTCTTTTTCCATCATTTTTAAATGTTACTCCGCCTTCGCTAGATAATGTATTACAAGAAGGTGTTAATTCAAAACCATAAGGATAAATACCAGGACCTGCAGGTATAGTTACTGTAAAAGATAGGTAAGTACGTCCCCACCAAGAAGTTCTACTATAAATAGGAACATCGGCTATCTTGGTATTCTTATTGTTAACGGTTCTATAAAAAGAAATTATGTCTCCAACTTTAACATTTTGACCCGTGTTTGGATTGATAATACTACTATTTACACTAAAAGAATAAGTTGTTGGTCTAGAAACACCAGAAACCCTCCTTCCGTTTACGTAATAATAAATGCAATATAAAGATCCTATTGGAGATAAATAAGAGCCTGTTGTTTTTTTAAAATTACTACTTTTAGCTGCTGCCTCTATTTCTAAATTTCCAGGAAATTCGTTAAAACCACCTGCCAAAGTTTCTGGATTTACAACATTATCAGAAAGCTCATCTATAGTTGGCACAGTCGTGTCAAAAGTCTGTAATTCTATGGTAACATCACTTCCCGTGATTGTATTTCCATTTTCATCATAAAACTCAGTATCTGCAGGTATAGAAACTTCCATAATATCATCTTCATCGTTTGTAGGAGGAATTTCTATTAAGATTTCTTTAGTCGTCTTGTTATCTACTAAATTTTCAGTAACAGACTTAAAAAAAATAGATTGAGGCAAGTCCGATTCTTTTAACATGGAAATCTGAACTTCTTGAATATCGCTACCATCAAAATTTACAGCTTGAGTTTTTGTAACGAAACCATTTGCACTAATTACTGCTGTTACACTTATAGGACTATCTCCTGTTACAGTAGTATTTCTATGAATCCCTAAAGTTACAAATCCGTTTTCAATTTTAAAATTTTTTGTTCCATTAACCGTGTATATTTTATCGGCATTCTTACCTGTAAAATTTATATCTAAATTTTCAATAATATCTGAACCGTCTTTAGCATTAAAAACTTTTAAATTTACGATGCTTAATACAGGCTCAGCAGAAACTTTAATTTCGAAATCATCCTGTAAATCTAAGGCTTTTTGAAAATCACAAGATACTATTACTAGGCATAATGTAAATATTTTAAGTATATTTTTCATATTTTTTTTTTTAAAATGAGTATGATAATCTAAATGAAGCATAAGGAATAAATTTAAAGCTCTCAAAACTTTCATTTAATAAAACTTCCTGATCTTCTGTTTGTTCTATAATACCTGAAGCATCTAAAGTAACTTCAGGAGAACTAGATAAATAAGTTCCAAAATTAAAAGCAAACCCTAACTTTTTGTTAGGTACAGCTCTACCAAAACCTAAACCCAAATAAGGTGCAGTTTTAGACCAATTAAAGTCAATATCCAAATTTCCAGAATCTTCTGCATTAAACTCAACTTCTCCTACAGTAATATTATTTTTAAAAGTTGTAAGTATGTTGATATTGTTTGATGAGAAGAATCCTATTCCTCCAACAATTTTAAAGGCACTTGAAAAGGGATGATAACTTAATTTTATATCAAAATTTTTAAAATCTAAACTTGTATCAGAGATTAAATCTTCTCCACTAATTTCTTGTTCAATTCCATCTATGGTATAGACAAAAGCATTGTAGCTAGCTGAAAAATATAGCTTATCTTTTTTCCAGGTTCTAGAATAATCTATTCCCAACCCTGTACCAAATGATACACCAATTGCATTTTTTGTGTTTTTAATAGAATTTGACATCATTTCATCTTGAGCATATTGATTTCCATAAATCAAAATACCAAGGAGTAAAGTTGTAATAATTTTTTTCATAGGTTTTGTTTAATTGATTTGATTCTTTTCATAATTTATTAAGTTTATAAAATTAGTTTTAGCAAATATGACTTTGAATTAATGAAAATACAATACCTATTCATAGGTATTTTTAAATCTCCAACTCTCTAATTTTTATGAAAATCACTTTATTTTTATACAATAATTAAGATTTTGATAAAATCTATTTTTTTTCAATAACTTCACTATTTTTGTACTACCATGAATACAAACTATTCTTTAAAAAATTTATCAGCAGTTGCATCAGAACTTATTTCATCCGTAGAAAACAAGACGCTACTTTTTTACGGACAAATGGGTGTTGGTAAAACAACACTAATTAAAGAAATTTGCAAACAATTAGAAGTTTTAGACAACATCTCCTCTCCTACTTTTTCACTGGTTAATGAATATCAATCAGAAAAAAATGAAATCGTATATCATTTTGATTTTTACAGAATTAACGACGAAGAGGAAGCTCTAGATATGGGCATAGAAGAATATTTTTATTCTGATAATTGGTGTTTAATTGAATGGCCAGAAAATATCAAAAATTTACTACCTTTAGATGCTGTTGAAATTCATCTTACAGTATTAGAGAATCAACAACGTAATATTCAACTAAAATAACCAAACTATGAGTTCATTTTCTCCTTTTAGTAAGGAAGAATTAATACCACAAACAGAAATGTTAGAGGTTAAAAAGAAAAAAGGAGAATTATTTATTGGTTTACCTAAAGAATCTTACGTTGGTGAAAAACGAGTTTGTTTAACTCCTGATGCAGTTACTGCCTTAACTGCTCACGGACATCGAATTGTAGTAGAAACTGGTGCTGGTGATGGGGCTAATTATACAGACAAAGAATATTCAGAAGCTGGTGCAAAAATATCGTATAATGTTGAAGAAGCTTTTAAATGCAGCATTGTTTTAAAAGTTGCACCTCCCACAGAAAAAGAAATTACTTACATAAATCCGCAAACAATTTTAATTTCTTCGCTTCAACTAAAAACACAATCTAAAAAATACTTTGAACTTTTAGAGAAAAAAAGAATTACGGCTGTTGCATTTGATTATATAAAAGATGATCATGACACTTACCCAGTTGTAAAATCTTTGAGCGAAATTGCAGGTATTGCCTCAATTTTAATTGCAGGAGAATTAATGAGCGGAGCTAATAAAGGTAATGGTTTACTTTTAGGAAATATTGGTGGTGTACCACCTTCTAGTGTGGTTATTTTTGGTGCTGGAACTGTAGGTGAATTCGCCGCAAAAACAGCTTTAGGTTTAGGGGCTAGAGTAAAAGTTTTCGACAACTCTATCTCTAAACTAAGAAAATTACAACATTGTTTAAATGCTCCTATTTATACCTCTACCATTCAGCCAAAATCTGTTGCAAAGGCTTTAATGAGATGTGATGTTGCTATTGGTGCTATTAGAGGTAAAAATAGATCGCCAATTTGTGCTACTGAAACAATGGTAGAAACTATGAAAGAAGGCGCTATAATTGTTGATGTTAGTATAGACAGAGGTGGTTGTTTCGAAACTTCGAGTGTAACTTCTCACAACAATCCTACTTTTGTAAAACACGGAATTATACATTATTGTGTACCTAATATTCCTTCTAGATACGCCAGAACAGCTTCTGTGTCTATTAGTAATATTTTTACTCCTTATTTATTAAATATAGCAGATGAGGGTGGTTTTGAAAATGCTGCACGTTTTGATAAAAGTTTGAGAAACGGAATGTATTTTTATCACGGAATTTTAACCAATAAAACTGTTGCAGATTGGTTTGATATCCCTTACAGAGATATTAATTTATTAATTTTATAAGCTCTTTTTTCATTGTAAAAAAGTACATTTGTAGCTCAAAATTTTACAATGTTAATTAAAAGAATTGGATATTATTTAGTTGGAGTTGCTATTAGTTCAGTTGGAGTGTATTTTTTTTGGCAAAAGAAAAATGCAACTTTCGATTACGGAATGGATGCACGAACATTAAAAACCATTAGAATTAAAAAAAGATTTTTTTCTGATGATGCTAAAAAAACAATGCTAAATTCTGATATAGATACACTTAAAATTTCGACCATTTTACAAAATGGCGATGTTGATTTTAGCAGCAGTAAACCTAGACAAAAACCTTGTGCTGAATACTATATTACAGGTAAAAAAGAGTTAGAAAACGTAAGTTTATATGTTTCTAGGTGCGATTCTACATCAACTATAGAAAAAATTATTATTAAATAATCTCTGTTTAATATAAGGTTTAACAATTCTTATATTTATCGTACAAACCTGAACCACTTAAAATTAACGGAATAATTTTCTCTAATCGAGTTTGTTTAGTGCTTGCTCTTTTTGCTGATGATATATACTCACAAAATTCTCTTTGTTTGGCATTTGTTAAATCATCAAACTTAGTTTTTAAAGTGTTCTCTTTTGATAATTTTTCGGCCAATTCATCAGGAATAACGACTTCTTTTTTAGATCTAACTACTTTAATTTCTTTGCCTAATTTTACATTTTCTATAGCTTCTAAAATATAAATTTTGATTAATTCTGCATCTATTTCATCAATAGTATTAAAGCGCCATTGCAACATGGCTTTGGTTTTACCTTCTTGTGCATTAATAAATACTTTATGTCTGTCTTTTAACAATGCACCTTGAAAAAACCATAAGCCACAATAATTTTTAAAAGCAGCTAATCCTAAAACATTTTTACCATTATAAATGTAAGTTGGTGCACCCCATTTTATCGTTTCTTCTACGGGTAAAGAAGTAATTATCGATCTTAATAAAGTCAATTCATCACTCCATTTCTCTTTTTTAGAAATGTATTCGTCAATTTTATTCATCTCTAGTCTTTTAATTTTTCTTGGTAGTGTGTAATTATGTCATCAACATTTTTAATTGTTTTTTTTACCCAATCAAAATATAAAATTTCCTTTTCTTTGGTTGATAATTGCCAATCTAATTTAGAATTTCTAAGTTTTGTAGTAACATCTTGCAAAATAATAGCAGCAGCAACAGAAATATTTAAACTTTCTGTAAAACCAACCATAGGTATTTTTAAAAAACCGTCTGCATTATCTTTTACTATGTCAGAAACCCCTTCAGCCTCTGCACCAAAAACAAATGCAGATTTTTTATGAATATCAAAATTTTGTAAAAAATCTGAATCATGATGTGGCGTAGTTGCAATAATTTGATATCCTTTTTCTTTTAATTTGTCTAAGCAGTTTTTTGTATTATTTCCATCTGTTTTATAACGATGAGAAGTTATCCATTTTTGAGAACCTTTGGCAACATATCTAGAAACTCTATTGATATATTTATTTTCGATAACATGTAAATCTTGGATGCCAAAAATATCGCAAGTTCTTACTACAGCACTCGCATTATGTGGTTGATAGATATCTTCTAAAACTACCGTAAAATGTCTTGTTCTATTTTTTAAAACATTTTTAAAAGTATCCTTTCTTTTATCGGTTAAAAAGCTTTCTAAATATTGTAACTGTTTTTTATCCATCATAAACACAAAATAACAATTTTATTTTTATTTTAGTGGGATTAGTCTTTTTTATAAAACTTAAAATATAGTGAATGAAAAAAATTGTTGTATTAACAGGTGCAGGCATTTCAGCAGAAAGTGGTATACAAACTTTTAGAGATGCAGATGGTTTATGGGAAGGTCATGATGTTATGGAAGTTGCCTCTCCACAAGGTTTTGCTACAAATCCTGAATTGGTTTTAGATTTTTACAATAAAAGAAGAAAACAGTTGTTAACAGTAAAACCAAATAAAGCGCATTTTAATTTGGCTGAACTAGAACAGTTTTTTGACGTAGAAATCATTACTCAAAATGTAGATAATTTACACGAAAAAGCAGGTAGTTCTAAAGTTGTTCATTTGCATGGCGAACTCTTAAAAGTTAGAAGTACAGCAGACGAATCTTTTGTTTTAGATTGGCATAAAGATTTATTTGTAGGTGATTTATGCATAAACAATAGCCAATTAAGACCTCATATTGTTTGGTTTGGAGAAATGGTACCAATGTTAAATAAAGCCATAGAAATTACTGAAACAGCAGATATTTTGGTAATTATAGGTACTTCTATGCAAGTATATCCTGCAGCGAGTTTAATAAATTACGCACAGCAAAATATCCCTATTTATTTTATAGATCCAAAACCATCAGTTTCTGAAATCGATTTTAATAACCTTACAATTATTAATGATGTTGCTAGTTCAGGTACTGATCAATTAATTGAGTTACTAAAAGTTAACGCTTAAACGTATTAACTAGCTTGTTGAAAGTGATCGTAAATTTCTTTGCAGCCACTACCAATTATAGTAAAGTTTTTGTTTTTAGAATTTGCTAAAATCATTAATTGCTGAATTGCATGCAATCCATTTTTATCAATTTCATTAGCCTCTTGGATGTTTACAGTAATTTTTGCTTTTTTGTTAATTTTTGAAGTAAAATATTTTAAGAATTTAGGCACATTTAGGGTATTCACTTTTCCTTTTAAGTGATAAACATTTTTTTGCTTAAGAATTTTTAGCGTCATCATAAAGTAAAATTTTGGGGTTAACTTAATTATTATATCACATTTGTAACTATTTTATTTTCTTAACATTTTTAAAACCTTTAAAACAGTAGTTCGTTTTTAAATTTTATAAAAACTAAAACATTAGAACTAAATCTTGAATAATACTTTTAAAAATACTAAAATAATGTTAATATTTTACAAATAAAATACAATAACATAATATAAACTTACTTTTTTATGAATTTTACTAGTAGAAAAAACGCTATAGCTATAAAAATGTTCGATGAATGCTTATTTACAAGCGATAAATAAACTAGAGTAAATCTAATCTTTTCATTAACTCTGGTCTGTTAGACCTACTTACAGGCACCACATCTTTTTTAATTAAAACACTATTATCTTCGATATCGATAATTTTTTTTACGTTAATAATGTAAGAACGATGTACTTTTAAAAATAAAGAATCTGGTAATTTTTCTTCTATCTTTTTTAAAGTAGAATGCACTACGTAATTTTTATCTTCGGTTTTAATATCGATATAATCTCCTTTTGCTTTAATTAAATAAATACTAGACAAATCAATCTTTATTAACCTTCGATCTATGTTTACATAAAAATCATTTTTAACACTTACCTCTTTTTTAGGTGCTTCTTTAACATCGTCTAACTGCAGTTTTTGTGCTTTTTTTATCGCTTTTTCAAATCGAGGTAACTCTATTGGTTTTAGAAGATAATCTGCTATAAAATCGAATTCGAATGCTTCAATCGCAAATTTTGGATCGGAAGTTGTAAAAATTATTTTTGGTGGATTTTTTAGTGTTTTTATAAAGTCTAAACCACTAAAATTTGGCATATGTATATCTAAAAAAATTAAATCTACAGTATTTTCGTTTAGATATTTCATGGCTTCAATTGCGCCAGAAAATTCTTTAACAAGATTTAAAGTTTTAATTTCATTACAAAGAGTTTTTATAATGACTCTTGCCATTTGTTCATCATCAATAACAATACAATCCATGGGGAAAAGACGTCTAAATTGTTTTCAAAAATAAAGAGATGTCTAATAATGTTTGGTCAAAATGTTCTTTCTGCATAGTATCTAAATTATGTTCACGTAGATTTTTCTCAAAATCATTAGCATTATTGTAACTCTTTTCGAGTCCCAAAATACTAAATTTATGTTTAATTCGATGAACATTATCTTCTATTTCTTTAAAATCTTTTTTTTTGATACTATTTAAATAGGCTTTCTTTTCGTCTGGAAATTCTGATTTTATAACTTCTAGGAGTGTATTTTTTATAGATTCGTCTCCTCTGGCTAATTTTTCGATGTAATCTAAGTTGGGTTTTTCCATAGCTATTTTTTTAACGTAAAGATAAAGGTTGTTCCTTTACCAGCCAATGATTCTATGACTATTTTACCTTTGTAAGCTTCTACAATTTTTTTTACAATTGATAAACCTATACCTGTAGATTTATAATTATTTTCTAATTTCTGGAATGCTATAAAAATGGTATCAAAATATTTTTCTGCTATACCTTTGCCATTATCTTTTATTTTAAATTTCCAATAATCTCCTTCATCAGAATAAAGTATTTCTACTAAACCTTGGGCTCCTTTATCGTTAAAATTTATGGCATTACTGATTAAGTGATAAAATAATAGTTCTATTCTATGTTGATCTCCATAAATGTGAGGCAGTATTTGTGGAATATATATATCTATATTATCAGGATTATCTATGGCTAAAATTAAATCTTCTAAAAGACAATTTAAATCAATTTTGTAGCGTTTTTTTTCTACTTTACCTATGGTAGAATATTGTAAGATTCCTTTAATTAAGGTATCCATTTTTTCTACACTTTCTTGTATTAAATTAACAATTTCTCTACCTCCTTCACCTAAATTATCAAAATAATCTTCTTTAATCCAATTTGTTAAGGCATCTATACTTTGCAATGGAGATTTTAAATCATGTGAAACCATGTGAGCATAATCATTCAGCTCTCTATTTTGTTGCTCTAAACTAGCTACTAATTTGTCTTTTTGTTTATTAATTTCAATAATCTCTTTAGTTTGGTTATCGATTAAATCGACAAGTTTTAAAGAATCTGAACTTTCGATATTTTTTACTTCATCTAGTTCGTAAAATTTTAAATTATTGATTACATTATTTAACTTAGAAATAATTTCTTTTTGCGATTCTGTTTCTTCTCTTAATTTTTTATTAGACTGATAAAGTTCTTCTGAACTAATAGATGCTGCTCTTTGCAACATTGCAAATTGATCGTCTGAAGTAATGTAAGACCTATTTACTGCATCTAAAAAAGGTTCTAAGTCTTTATTAGATTGCAATTCTTTGGGTAAATATTTTCTTAATTGTCTTTTTAAGAGGGAGTTCATTATTCACTTATTAAAGTAATAGCCATGGTTTGATTGTGTAATTGACAATTTATTTCTTCATTAAATGGTGCTATTTCTCCATAAGAATATAAACCACACACTGTAGCTTCTTTGCCAACAACTTCTATTACTTCTTCTACTTCTTCTTCCACTCTTTGGTCTAAAACTAATTTTCTACCAATACAACTGATTAAAATTGCTAATTCGGGTTTCTTATTTCTATGTTCAAGAGCTTTAACTGCTCCTACTTCTGCAGCATTTACAATACTATCTACATTAGTCATCATTAATTGCACTCTAGATCCTTCTTTTATATCACCTGCTAATATTACAGAATTTTTTTCTTCGTTGATATTAAGAATAGTTCTAACAATAGATTTTGTTTCGTCTGACGACTTTACTTTTAAAGGATACAATAAAGCTGCACCAGGTAATTCTTTACTTTTTTCGCCTAAATAAGTTTTGTATAAATCTAAAGCTGGTTTACCATCTAATTCAAATAAAATATTGTCTTCTGCTTTGGTTACAATTCTTTCAGGTCCAAAGGGTGTCCAACCTCCTTTAGTGGCAAAGGTTACTTCTAAAGATTCTCCATACAGACCAATGGCAACAATTTTACCTTCTTTTGGCAATTCGTTATAAGAAGTTAATGTTTTTTCGAATCGAGATCCATCTCCACAAAGCGCTCCTGTAATTAGCAAATTATCTTGTGTAGCTGCATTCATTCCTTTTGTTAACTGACTTCCGTTTATAAAACTTCCATCAGAAACAACAAAAACATATTTTAAGTTTTCTTGTGGTAATTGCTGTATTAATTCCTTACCTGTACTAAAACTATCAATTTTAATATCAGAATTTAAAACATTGGTTGTACTGATTGAAAATGTACTTTTCTCGAATTCTATGGCTGTTATGGCAATGGTTTCGTCTTCTACAGCTTCTGAAGTAATGTCTCCTGCAGTTGAACCAAACACAATATGTCCGTCTTTAAAAACTTCTCTAATTTCGTTGTAGATATTTTTATCTTGCAACATAAATCTATTTCCAAAAACTAGTACTAAAGGTTCTTTTAAATTAATTTTTTCGGATAAATAGGTTAATTTATCATTTTTACTTTTTTTTAATTGTACAGTTTTCATTTCTTATTTTTTTTTGAAAGTAGAAATAAATTAATTGATAAAAATTGATTTATGCCATACAAGTTTTAATTACGTTAAATTTACAATATTTATAACAATTTAACATAAAAATAATTAAGATTATAAAATAACCTTAAATTTATTTTAAAGTAATAATTTCTGAATTCAGAAACGTTTATAAACCAAATTCTTATCACTAATTATTGTAAACCTAAAGAAAGAAAAACTATAATTTTCTTAATTCATTTACACTCCAATAAGCTAAAACTGTTTCGATTTTTTTAACGTAGTCTTCGTATTTTAACGGTTTTAAAACATAACCAGACATACCCGTTCTATAACATTCTAACAAATCTTTTTGATTACTGGATGTTGTTAAAATAATGGTAGGAATGTGTTTTAAATCATCATTTGCCTTAATAATTTTTAAAAACTCAATTCCATTAATTTTAGGCATGTTTAGGTCTAAAAGAATAATATCTGGAATATTGGATCTATCTTCTAAAAGCTGAAGGGCTTCTTCTCCATTTTTAGCTTCATAGATCGTATGCTTTAATTTTAATAACGAAATGGTTCTTTTCATTTTCATTATTTCAATTAAATTATCTTCAACTAATAAAACTTTTAATATGTTTTCCATTTCAGATTTTAGAATTACCTAGATTTACTTTACAAAATAAGTCTAAACTTTTGATTTTTTGCAGTTTTGTGTGTTTAAAGGTAAATAAGTTTGGTTAAAATACAAAAAAGTATCGATAAACTGTTATTTTACATTATTAAAAGATTAGTTGATTAATTGATTAAAATATTCAAATATTTCTCCTTTAGAGATTGAGCTACCTTTTTCTATCAATTCGAAAATTTCTTTATTTCTTTCAAAATTATAAGGTTTAGCACCTTTAAAAATTTCTACAGAATTATCCAAAGGATTTTGCAATAACCATTCAAAACCTTTTTGTTCTAATAAATTGATATCCCAATTTATTTTGATTGCAATTCTATGGATTTCGGCTTCATCGCATTTAAATAAATTTGCCGATTTTTTTGAAAAATGTTCTACATATTTTGTTTTGTTTAACACATCATCCCAAACAATATCAGAAAAAATATTCATCTCTTCTTCCGCTAAATTAGGTTTTTCCTCTTTAATTAAATTCCATTCTTTTACATCTATACTTTGTGTAGCTAAAAAGTGCGCAAATTCGCTATTTAAGCTTTCAAATTGTTCTTTGGTGAGTTGTCTGTATTTCATATTTTTTTTATAAAAAAACCGCCCAAAATTGGGCGGTTCAAATATCTTAATTTTTTATTCTTTTAGAAAATATAACGTAAACCAACTTGCGCTTGCCAACGAGAATCTAAATTTGAAGAATATCCAAATGTACTTGTTTGTGTACCATCAAAAGTATAAACAGGTGCACCAGCAGCATCAAAACTAACACCAATTGGTTGTACACTGTTTGGTTGTTGAATTAAACCCCATTTAGAGCTTAATAAGTTACCAAAGTTTAAAATATCTACACTAAATTGAATGGTATTGGTTTTACCATTACCAACGTTTATATTTAAGTCTTGTAAAAATTTAATATCCCATCTACCTCTCCAAGGTGCTAAAGCTCCATATCTTTCTGCATATTGTCCTCTTCTTCCACTTAAATAATCATCTTGAGCTATAAAAGCATCAAAAGCATCTCCTTGACCAGCTGCAGAAAATTGCATTTGAGAAATTTCACTAGAAGTTGGTATGTAAATTAAGTCGTTACCAAAAGCTCCATCACCATTAATATCTCCACCATAAGTATAGTTAAAACGACCACCTTGTGCATACTCAAAAAATGCAGTTAACGTAGTTGCCCATTTATCTTCTGTACCATATGTCCATTTTTTACTAGCCACACCAATAAAACGATGTGTATCACCGTATTTAGAATAGCTTAATTGCTCGTCATTTACATTATTTAAAGCTGGGTTAAATGCAAATGCATCTCCTGTAATTTCTGCTTCGATTGAGTTTACATCTTTTGCGTTTAAGTAATTATACGCTAAACTTGTATACAAACCATCGTTAAAAGTTTTTTGCGCTTTAAAAGTAGCATTCCAGATTCTACCTTTATCAGAATTTGTTAAAGTATAAGCATTTGCATTTCCTAAAAATGATGTTGCATGGTCTTCTGCTAAATAAATTGGTCTATTATCAACTCCTGATAAAGTACCTGTTGGTGATTTTAATCCCCAGTTTTGTACGTGCACTCCATTTATATCTTTTGTATAAGAGATATCTGTAGTTAATACTAAACCATTTTCTAAACGCTTATCTACCCCAATATTTGTTCTCCAAACTTGTGGAAATTTAAAGTCTGGGTCTACAACTTGATAAAAGAAAACATCAGAACCACTTACTTGATTACCAATCCAAACAAAAGGTAAACGACCTGTAAATAAGCCTGTACCTCCTCTTATTTGTAAACTAGCATCTCCATAAGCATCCCAATTAAAACCAACTCTTGGTGATATTAACCATTGATTAGAAGGCATTTCTGTAGAATCGAAAACGTAAGCTTCTCCATCTGCTGGATCATAATATTCAATACCTGGTACAAACCACTCTGAATTTTCTGTATCAATAAATTTTTGAGCTAATTCAGAAGTATTAAAAAATAAAGGTTTATCGAATCTTACACCGTAAGTTAATTTAAAATTGTTGCTTACTTCCCACTCATCTTGAACATAAAATGCCAATTGACCAAAGTTCATTTCAGCTAAATTCCAACCTCCATCAACACCATCTCCTAAAGCATTTCTAGAGTTAAAAGTACTTTGAGCAGCCGCTAAAGCATCAGCATAATTACTTGCATCAAAATCATTAATATCTACGCTACCAAAAACATCAAAACCATAACCTTTTAAATTAAATGAGTTTTCGAACATAAATTTTTCAAAAGAAAAACCTACTGTATAAGTATGATTTCCTTGAAAAAAGTTCATATTATTGGTTATTTGAATAACTTTCTGATCTAACTTATTATTGATAGAAAATGGTTCGTGACCAGCAATAATATATGGTGATCCGTTTTTATAAATGTTGATTACTGGAGCAGGAGCAGAAAATGGATCTCTTGAGTCTTCGAAATGAGAATAACCTACTTGCAATTTATTTGATACATTATCAGATAAAGTTGAATTTACCTCTAACTGAAAAGAATTTAATATGTTATTGATTCTGTATCCAGAATTTTCGAATTGTAATGTGTTAAAATCTGGACCTCTTCTATTAATTGCTGTTGGATGAGCTGGTTTGTCTTTAGATGCATCTAAAAAATTATAGATAAAAGCTAAACGATTGTTATCATTTATATTCCAATCTAATTTTAAAATACCTTTTGTAGATTCTGTTTGATGTGTATAACCTTCGTAAGTACCAGGATCGTAACCTATACCTAATAAAGCATCTCTAACATCGATTAAATCTTGTTCTAAAACTCTAGATTCATTAATTGCTCCAGAGCCTGTATTTGCTACCCAACTCTGTCCTAAATCTTTACGTTCGTCTTTCTCAAAATTGGCAAAGAAAAATAACTTATCTTTAATTATTGGACCACCAATACTAAAACCTACTTGACTTTGAGATAATTCTGGCACAAATATTTTATCGCCATTTACTTTACTACCTGTTAAGTCTTCATTTCTATAAAAACCATAAACAGTTCCTTTAAATTCGTTTGTACCACTTTTGGTAACAGCATTTACAGAAGCACCTGTAAAACCAGATAAAGTTACATCATAAGGTGCAGTTGAAACCGATATTTGATCTATTGCATCTAAAGAAATTGGTTGAGAACCAGTTTGACCCCCAGGAGTTGGAGCATCTAAACCAAATGGGTTGTTAAAAATAGCTCCGTCTAAAGAAAAGTTATTAAACTGATCGTTTCTACCTCCAAAAGAGTTTCCGCTAGAAGATGGCTCTAAACGTGTAAAGTCTGAAGCAGATCTTGATATCGTTGGTAATACTTTTAATTGAGTTGCAGAAACACTTGTTTGTGCTCCAGTTCTATCGCTATTAAAGGTTTTATTTTTAGATGATGATATTACAATTTCATCTAAAGCTTGGCCTTCTTCTACCAATTTACCATTAATAATTGTAGTTTTACCCAAAAGTAAAAAAACGTTATCCACTACTTGAGGTTTAAAACCTAAATAACTAAAGGTAATTTTATAAGGTCCTCCAACTCTTAAGTTTAAAACGGTAAATCTACCATTCTCTTGTGCTGTAGTTCCTGTTAAAGTTCCTGTTGGCTCATGCAATACTGAAATGGATGCCCCAAAAAGTGGCTCTCCAGTATTATCTGTAACTAAACCTTTAATTTTAGAAGTAGTAACCTGTGCATTGGAATAGCTTGTTACTAGTAAAATTAAAGCAAATACTAAAAGTAAAGTTTTTTTCATTTTTTATTGTGATTTGAATTCGATGCAAAAATAAGGCAAAAAAAAACACTTGCTTGTAAGCAAGTGTTTATTTTTTAACAAATAGTTAACAATTTTGTAACTATTCTGCAACTACTTCAAAAGTAATATCTGCAACTACAGCTCTGTGTAATCTTACAGAAGCTTCGTATTTACCTAATCTTTTTACAGAACCACCAACAACTTTAATAAATTTCTTGTCGATTTCTGTACCAGCTTTTGTTAAAGCAGCAGCTAAATCTATGTTGTTAACAGAACCAAATAATTTGTCTCCTGAACCTGTTTTAGATGCTATTTTAATTTCGTAACCTTTAATTGTTTCTGCAATTGCGTTAGCATCTTCAATTAATTTAGCTTCTTTGTATGCACGTTGTTTTAAGTTCTCTGCTAAAACTTTCTTTGCAGAAGAAGTTGCTAAAACAGCTTGCCCTGTTGGGATTAAAAAGTTTCTACCATAACCGTTTTTAACAGATACAACATCATCTTTAAATCCTAAATTTTCTACGTCTTGTCTTAATATCAATTCCATTTCTCTAGGTATTTATTATTTTAACATATCACCAACGTAAGGCATTAACGCTAAATGACGCGCTCTTTTAATTGCTTGTGCAACTTTACGTTGATATTTTAATGATGTTCCTGTTAAACGTCTTGGTAAAATTTTACCTTGTTCGTTTACTAAATACATTAAGAAATCTGCATCTTTATAATCGATATATTTGATGCCTTTTTTCTTAAATCTACAGTATTTAGCTTCTTTTTTAGTTTCTATATCTAATGGCGTTAAATATCTAACGTCAGCAGATTTACCACCTTTTGCTTGTTGTTCTATTGATGCCATTTCTTATTTTTTTGAAGATTTAACTCTTTCACTTCTAACTTTTGCCCAAGCTGCAGCATGTTTGTCTAATCTAACAGAAAGGTAACGCATAACGCTATCATCTCTTCTAAATTCTAACTCAAATGCAGCAATTTCTTCTCCAGCTACTTTGTACTCAAATAAGTGATAAAAACCACTTTTTTTCTTTTGGATTGGATAAGCTAATTTTTTTAAGCCCCAATCTTCTTTAGAAATCATTTCGGCACCTTTAGAAACCAAATAGTCCTCAAACTTTTGTACTGTTTCCTTTATCTGAGTATCAGATAAAACGGGATTCAAAATGAAAACAGTTTCGTAATGATTCATAATTAAAAATTTATTGTTTAATTTTAAGGGTGCAAATATAGTAACTTTTTTGTATTTACAGCATCTTTTTTATGTTTTAAAATTCTTATTTTTAAAACCTTAAATTACTCTTCTAATTTTAAAAAAATGGAAATACCTGAAATACCCGATTTAATTCATTATGCAATTCCTTTTTTTGCTGCAACAGTTTTACTAGAAATAATTTTAACTGTAAAAGTTAAGCAAGAAGAATATGAATATAAAGACGCTGGCACATCAATATTAATGGGTTTGGGTAATGTTTTTGTAGGCCTTTTTACCAAAGGTGTTATTTTAACTTGTTTTTTATTTTTATATCAATATCGATTATTTACAATTGAATTTACATGGTGGTCTTGGATCTTAATTTTGTTTGCCGAAGATTTTTGTTATTACTGGAATCATAGAATTGCGCACGAATGCAGATTGTTTTGGGCAAGTCATGTAATACATCATTCATCAAAAAAATACAATTTAAGTACTGCTTTAAGACAAACTTGGACAGGTAGTTTTTACACTTTTATCTTTTGGTTACCTTTAGTTTTAATCGGCTTTCATCCAGTAATGGTAATTGTACAAATGTCTATTAGTTTAATTTATCAATATTGGATACATACAGAAATGATTGATAAAATGCCAAAATGGTTCGAAGCCATTTTTAACACACCAAGTCATCATAGAGTTCATCATGCAACAAATGCACAATATTTAGACAGAAATCATGCTGGTATTTTTATTATTTGGGATAAACTTTTTGGCACTTTTGAACCCGAAGTTGAAAAACCTGTTTATGGATTGGTAAAAAACATAGAAACCTATAATCCTATAAAAATTGCATTTTTAGAATGGACAAATATGTTTAAAGATTTTTATTCTTCTAAAACATCGCTTAAAAATAGATTAAAATATTTACTAAAACCACCTGGTTGGAAACACGATGGAACAGGAATTTTATCTACAGATCTAAGAAAAAACTGGGAAAAGAAAGTTTATAAAAAGAAAAAAGAGGTAAACATCACATAAACCTCTTTTTTACAATAAAAACCAAAAATAATTAATCAAAAATACCTTCTAATTCTTTATATACTATTTTACCATTTACAATATTTAATCCTTTAGCTAGGGTTTTATCTGCTTCGCAAGCTTTTTCCCAACCTAGATTTGCTATTTTTAAAATGTAAGTAAGTGTAACGTTTGTTAATGCCATTGTAGATGTATAAGGTACAGCACCTGGCATATTTGCAACACAATAGTGCACTACATCATCTATAATATATGTAGGGTCTTCATGTGTGGTTGCTTTTGTGGTTTCGAAACATCCTCCTTGATCTACAGCTACATCAACCACTACAGTTCCTGGACGCATTTCTTTAAGCATATCTTTTGTGATAAGTTTAGGAGCTTTACCTCCTTTTACTAAAACACCACCCACAATTAAATCGTGTGTTTTAATATGTTCTCTAATACTATATTCGCTAGAAAAAGCAGTTACAACATGGTTTGGCAATACATCATTTACATAACGTAAACGTTTCATATTAATATCCATAATAGTAACATGTGCACCTAAACCTGCTGCCATTTTTGCAGCTTGTACACCTACAACACCAGCACCTAAAACCAAAACTTTACCTGGTTTTACACCTGGCACACCACCTAATAAAATTCCGCGTCCTTTAATAGGTTTTTCTAAATATTTTGCGCCTTGTTGAATAGACATTCTACCTGCCACTTCTGACATTGGTGTTAGCAAAGGCAAACTACCATCTTCATCTTCTACTGTTTCGTAAGCAATACAAATGGCTTTACTTTTTAACATTGCTTTGGTAAGAGACTCACTAGAAGCAAAATGAAAATACGTAAAAACAATCTGATTTTCTTTAATTAAAGGATATTCTGTTGCTATAGGTTCTTTTACCTTAACAATCATATCACTTTTACTGTAAACATCTTCTATAGTAGGTAAGATTGTAGCACCTACTCTAACATAATCTTTATCGAAAAAACCACTACCTGCACCTGCATTAGATTGTACATATACTGTATGTTTGTCTTTTGTTAATGCAAAAACTCCAGCAGGTGTCATTCCAACTCTGCTTTCGTTATTTTTAATTTCTGTAGGTATCCCTATTATCATCTAATATTATCAAAATAATTATGGTGTAAATTTAAAACCTTTTTGTTTTATTTTAAACAAAAAGGTTTTAAATCGTTATTTTTATGATAAAAGCATAATCTTAACATCAGAATAATAAAATGATAAATTTTAATTATATTTTTTAAATATTTTATGTTTTTTAATAAAAATATGTAATCAAAAAAGGTAAATTAAAGCGTTTTTAATTCAAATCTAAACGTAATCCGATAGAAATGTTTCTAGTTTCGGTATTTTTAAACAACGGATTTAAATCGTATTTTAAGTATAAGCTAGTATCTCTATAACCTAAATACGCACTTAATCCGTAATTAATGGTATTCATATTAAAATTGTCATATTGTACTTCTTCAATTTCTATATTACTATTGTCTCTATATTCTAAATATTGTCTTGTACCTAGCTTAAAACCTACAAAACCACCAACTCCTAAACGTACACCTCTATTTGTTCTATCTCTTACTCTGCCATCATTATAGGTTTTATTTTTAGAAAAATCTAACTCTAAATGCATAGGAAAATTCATTTGTACATGACGTAATCTACTTTCTGACAATTGATTACTAAATTCTACAATTTCTGTTACATCATTATTTTTAATATGAATATTATTGTCTTTTAAGCGTAAGTTGTTCCAAAGGAAAGAAACTCCATATTTAAAGTATAATTTAGAAGGATTTCTAGAGAAACGCGTTTTCCAGGTCCAACCTAATTCGTAAAAATGAGATTGCCAAAATTTATATTCAGAATCGTTTAAAGAAGAAAAATTATTATCATTTAAAACATTATTTACACCCAATGCAAAAACAAACTGTGTTGTAGTGCTGCGTTGTTTTTTGTTTTTGTGTTCCCATCTTTCTTTTCTTCTATTGTTTCTTTCTTCTAAATCTCCTTCAGAAATATTTAATCGAAAAACTTTATTTCCAATAGTAAACGTATTGTCTTCGTCTTCGTTTGTAATTGATTCTTCTTCAGAAGAAGCTATTTTTCCGTTTGTTTTATCTTGAACTAAAAGTTGTAGCAAACGTTCTTGCTCGCCAACTAACTTTTCAATTCGTCTTGCATGATATGCAGCAACTTCTTTCTTTAAAGTTTCTGCAGTGGTTATTGTGATTTCTCCATTGTCTAATTTTTTATCAATATCGATCACTTTTTCTTTTAAAGAATCTTTTTGTTGCTTGGTAATTCTTTCTATTCTTTTTGATATTTTACTTACTTCTTTCTCAAAGGTTTTTTCTTGAGATTGGGCAATTGTTGTACATAACAACACTAGTATTAGTAGTATTCTTTTCATTTTTAATGGGTTTTAAAGTTTTGTTTTTGTTTTAAATTAGAATTGCGAATAAAGTATTATTGAGGTAGTTTATGTCAATAATAATACTTCGTAAATTTGTAATAATTGTGGTTTAATCATTTCTACTGGCAATTGCAGATGCAATGTCTGATACTCTTCTTTTTAATGATTTCATAAAATTATTCTGAAAATCATCATCATCTATAGTACGTTCTACTTCTGCTAAAATAGTATTCGGATTTACTTTTAGATTCGATTTTTTGAGCTCATTTTTAATCGTTCTAAAAACATCTTCTCTATTTACATTATATTTTGCGTAGTATTCTTTTACTTCTCTTGGACTGTGTGTTACTGCATATAATAAATCTTCTGCATTTATTTTTATACTGCTGTTAGGATCTTGTTCCAAAATTTTAGATTTAAGAATCACAATATCTTTGGGTTGACTATCTACTTCTTTATCAACTTTAGCAATAACAGTTTGTTCTTTTGTACTTGTTTTATTGTTATTTTTTTTCTGTGGATACTTTTCTTGCTTTACAATTACTTTTTCAAGGTTTTTATGATTTTCAATTTTTGTATCATTTTGCTTTACTAAAGCTTCTTGTGCAGGAATTTCATTAATTAATTGATCTATTTTTTTATCAATAGTACTTGTATCAATAGGATTTGTTTTTACAGTTTCTATTGGAGTAATTTCTTCTGCATCATTAGAAAATAATTGGATTCCTAGAGTAACCAATAACAAAATACTTGCTGCTGCGCCTATATAAAAAAACCAGCCAAATTTCTTTTGTTTTGGTTGTTCATCTAGTTGTACAGACAAACGTTCCCAAGCAGAATCTGATGGCTTAAAAGTTCTATTTTCGAACTTTTCTTTAACGTTTTTATCTATTTTATTTGTATTCATTAATAACTTTATTCATTTTAATATAATTCTGTTGCAATAATTTACGTGCTTTAAATAATTGCGATTTTGATGTACTTACAGAAATGCCCAATTGCACTGCTATTTCTGAATGTTTGTAACCTTCTATGGCAAATAAATTAAATACCATTTTATAACCTTCTGGCAATTGATCTATTAGTTTTTGAATATCTTCTACAGAAGTATTTTCTAAACTTTCTGTAGCTGCATCATTAAAAACATAATCTTCGTCAGACAAATCAATTCGATTCTTTTTTCGGAGGTAAGAAATACAGGTATTTACCATAATTCTTCTTATCCAACCTTCAAAACTACCTTCGTGTTTAAATCTGTGTAAGTTTTTAAAAACCTTTAAAAAACCTTGTAATAATAAATCTTCTGCATGATGTAAATCTTTTACATACTGCCTACAAACCCCTAACATTTTAGGCGAATGCTGCTCAAACAATTGTTGTTGCGCTTCTCTATTGTTATTCATCGCTTTTTTAATGAGCGATTTTTCTTGGTTATGCAATTTTATAATTTTCAAGCCTCTTCAGTTGGTTTTTTATTGCCTTACAAATATAGAGACTACAAAGTTTTAAAAAAGGTTGCTTTGGGTGATAAAAAAAAATCAATTTATTTTAAGATTGCAGAAAATGGGTATAAAATTTGATACATTTATATTTTATAAGTAATTACAACTATGAAAAACAAACTTGCTATATTTCTACTTTTAATTCCTTTTTATGTTTTTGGACAGACAACCAATAATACCAATTTAAAAACAATTTCTGGTTATATAAAACATAAAGACAAAGCACTTTCTAATGTTACCATTTTTGTAGACAATACAATGCGTTATACTGTTTCTGATAAAAATGGTTTTTATAGTATTAAAGCTAAAATTGGTGAAACTTTAAGTTATAGTTATACTGGATTTTTAAAAATTTACATCATTATAGAAGATGTTTCTAAAACATTGAATATTGATATGATTGTAGAAAATAAATCATCTAAACTTAGCTTTAACTCAAACCCAAAATTGGGTGATGTTAATATTGGAGAAAATGCTCCTGAATTTGGAGTTATTAAAATTGATGGAAAATCTTTAAACAAATATGCTACTTCATTAACTAGAGCAATTGTAGAAAAGCTTCCCATATTTTACATAAAATACAATAAATATGGAGAAGAAACACTCTATTTAAAAGGCAAGGAATTTAATGGTTCTGCAGTTTGGATCATTGATAATTATGAGTTCGATATTCCTTTTCCTATTCTAATATCAGAAGTAAATGAAGTTATTGCCATTAATTCTGAAAAAACGAACCCAATTATTAGAGTTACTACCAACATAAATTATAAAGAATTAAAGAATATCGATTTTAATAATTATTTTTTTACTGAGGATGATTTTTACAGTTATGATGCCAAAAAGATTAAGAAAATAAAAAACCAATATCCTTTTTTAGAGAAATACAAGAAAATTTCTAAAGAAAAAGAAGCACTAGAATTATTTACAAAAACTTACAAAACGGATAAAAACATTAAAAATTATTACTCAATTATTTATAAATATTTTAAAGATAAAAAATTCGAGAATACATTTTTATCAGAAATAGTATCAAAATTTGAAGAAGAAGCGAATAACAATCCAGAATTTTTAAAGTCAATTGCATATAAATATCAAGAAATAGGTGAAGATGATAAAGCCATAGAAATCTATAAAAAAATTGTAAAATTAAGACCCAATTATCGTCAATCTTTTAGAGATTTAGCAAATGCTTTTTTAGAACAGAAAGAATATAGTGAGTTTTGGAGTACCTATTATTATTACTTAAACAAAGGTTATAAAATTGATGAAGATGATATTGGCGAAATAATTTCTTCCGAAATTATATCAGCATATAATTTAGATATCGAAAACGATAACAAACGAAAGAAAATTAAGATCGAAAATCCGAATAAAAATATTGAAAGCGATGTTAGAATTGTTTTTGAATGGAATTGCACAGAAGCAGAATTTATTCTAGAATTTGTAAATCCTAATTTAGAAACTTATAAAATTGAGAATTCGTATAAAGAGAATAAAGGTTTAATCAAAAGTCAAAAAATAAAAGGTTATACTTCTAAAGAAGTTTTTATTGATCAATTAAATCCTGGTTTTTACTTGGTTAACCTTACCTATTTAGGCAATAAACAAGAAAAACCGACTACTTTTAAAATCACAACTTACTATAATTGGGGTAAAGAAAATCAGACTAAAAAGATTGAAGTATTCGATTTTACTGATAAAAACATCAAAAATCAATTATTAAGATTGAGTAGAAAATATTTGTAAAAATTTCTTCGGATTAATGTTTTAATACGCATCCACATCAATAATAAAACGAATAGGTCTAAAATCTTTTACAGCTTCAAACGTATTTCTAATCTTGGCAACCTGATTTTTAGTATTTGCTAAACTTTGTTTTGGCGGAATTTTAATCACAATATTTTTTATATACTGATTTCTAATTCTTGCTACTGCAGGTGCTGTTGGTCCTAAAACATGCTCACCAAAAGACGTGTACAAAGCTTTAAATAGCCAATTTACGCCACTTTCTACTTTGTTGTAATCTCTGTGTTTTAGGGTGATTTTAATCAACCTATAATAAGGAGGATATTTAAATTGCCAACGTTCTTGCAACTGTTCTTTATACATTTCTGTATAATTTGTAGTAGAAACTTGCTGTAATATTTGATGATAAGGATTGTAGGTTTGTATGGCCACATTTCCTTGTTTTTTATTTCTACCTGCCCTACCAGAAACTTGCACCATCATTTGATATGCTCTTTCATGCGCTCTAAAATCTGGAAAATTTAACATGGTGTCTGCATTTAAAATACCTACCAAAGAAACATTATCAAAATCTAATCCTTTAGACAACATTTGTGTACCCACTAAAACATCAATTTCTCTGGCTTCGAAAGCACCAATTATTTTTTGATAACCGAATTTACCACGAGTTGTATCTAAATCCATTCTCCCAATTTTATAATCAGAGAACAATTCTTTAAGCTCTAACTCTATTTGTTCTGTACCAAAACCTTTGGTATCTAACGTATTGCTACCACAAGCTGAGCAAGAATTTGGCATGGCTCTTTGATAACTGCAATAATGGCAACGCAATTCGTGTTTGAATTTATGAAAGGTTAAACTAACATCACAATTTGGACATTGTGGAGCTACTCCACAAGTTTTACATTCTACAACAGGTGAATAACCTCGTCTATTTTGAAACAAGATTACTTGTTCTTTTTCATCTAAAGCCTCTTGAATTAATTTTAACAAACGATCAGAAAAATGCCCTTTCATTTCTTTTTTCTTTTGTTTGTCTTTTACGTCTATCAACTCAATTTTTGGTAATTGTACATTTCCATGACGTCTATTTAATGTTACAAAACCATATTTATTTTGTTGTGCATTAAAATAACTTTCTAAAGACGGAGTTGCAGAACCTAATAATATTTTTGCTCGATGCATTTTTGCCAAAACAATGGCTGCGTCTCTTGCATTATATCTTGGTGAAGGCTCAAATTGTTTGTAAGAAGTTTCATGTTCTTCATCAACAACAATCAATCCTAAATTAGAAAAAGGAAGAAAAATTGATGATCTTGCTCCTAAAATAATTTGTGCTTTTGTTTTGTTCTCTAAAACATTATTCCACACTTCTACTCTTTCGTTCATTGAATATTTAGAATGAAAAACAGAAATTTGTTCTCCGAAATAAAACTGCAAACGAGTTATAATTTGGGTAGTTAAAGCAATTTCTGGTAGTAAAAACAAAACCTGTTTACCCGTATCTAAAACCTCTTGAATTAATTTGGTGTAAATTTCAGTTTTACCAGAACTTGTAATTCCGTGTAAAAGTGTAACATCTTTTTTAGTAAAAGTTTCTTTAATTTCTTTAAAGGCTTTTTCTTGAAACTCATTTAAGGTTTTAAGGGAATTTGTATCGCCTTTAAAATTAATTCTATCTGTTTGAATTTCGTAAAACTCAAAGATATTTTTATCTACCAAAGATTTTAAAACTGCTGATGAAACGTTTGCTTTTGTTTCTAAATCTTTAGCTTTTATCGGTTTTTTTGTTGTTGCTAATTGAAAAAAAGTTAAAACTGCTTGGCGTTGTTTTTTGGCTCTAGATAATTCTTCTAATAAAGAATTTAAAGCATCATCAGAAGTATAAGCTGCATGTAAACGAACGTATTTTACCAATTTGGGTTTGTATTGTTCGTAAATTTTTTCTTGAATGTAAATGGCCGATTTTTTAATCAACTCATTTACTGTGGGCATTACTTTTTTCTTACCTAAAATATCTGCAACCTGATGAATGGTTAATTGAGATTGATGTTGTAAAGCTTCAAAAATTAAAAACTCGTCATCTTCTAATTCGCTATCATCATTAAAAGCTTCGTTTTTGTAAACAATTGTTTCGCTTTCTAATAAAAATGCAGAAGGCAAAGAAGCTCTATAAACATCACCCAAACTACACATATAATAATTTGCAATCCATTGCCAATGTTTTAATTGCAATTCATTTACCAAAGGTTTATCATCTAAAATTTGATGAATATCTTTAGCTTCGTATAAAGTGGGTGCATTTTGATGTATATCGAAAACCAAAGCTGTAAAAAGCTTTGTTTTGCCAAAAGATACTGCTACACGCATTCCTTTTTTTAAAAAGGTATACTCTTCATCAGTAACAGAATACGTAAAAGTTTTCTGAATTGGAATGGGTAATATGACGTCTATGTAATTAATATTTTAAAACCTTTAACATTTAAAAAATCAAAATTAAAGAAAAAATAGTACCTTTATGGAAATTAATTTAGCAAATAATCCCCCTAAAAAATGACTGCTGAAAACTGGAAAAACAAAGGTAAATTTGTTACCATAGAAAATAAAAAAATTTTTGTTATTGATGAAGGCGATAAACCTGGAACTCTAGTAATTTTACACGGTTATCCCACTTCTTCTTACGATTATCACAGAATAATACCAGAACTTACCAAACACTTTAGAGTTATTGTACATGATCATTTAGGTTTTGGCTTTTCAGACAAACCTGATGCTTTAACCTATTCTTTAATAGACCAAGCAGATATTGCTTTGCAACTTTGGCATAAATTAGGTTTAAAAAGTGTATCTATTTTGGCTCACGATTATGGTACTTCTATTGCCAAAGAAATTTTAGCCAGAAAAAACAACAATTTAATTCCGATTAGAATTCATAAAATGTATCTGTGTAGCAGCAGTATGCGCTTAGAACATTTGCATTTAAGAAATATTGACAAACTACTAAAAGACAGAAAATTAGGTAGATATATTTCTAGGCTTACAAGTTACGGATATCGTAAAATTAAAAGAAAATTCAAAAAAGATAATATCAACTATCAAATTGAAAAAGATTACGATATTAATGATATGTGGAATCAATTAAACTCTAGTGAAGGGCAAAAAGAAGTCCACTTTTTAAGTAATTTTATTAATGAGCGCTACACGTATTGGCATAGATGGACAAACGCTTTAAAAGAAGCTAAAATACCAGTAAAAATTTTCTGGGAAAAAACAGATCCTGTTGCTGTAAAAGAAATAGCTATTGTTTTGGCTACTGAAGATGTTAGTAAATATTTAGTTTGGGTAGAAAATGTGAAACATTATTCTATTATAGAAACTCCAAATAGCTGGATAAAATTAGTTTTTGAATACCAAAACCAAGATAAACCCGTTTTTTAAATTTTATAAATTATTTTAATGCAAGCAAAAGAATGGGCAAAGAAAGGAAAAATGGTTTCTGTATTAAACACAGAACTTTTTGTGATAGATGAAGGTAATAGCAAAGAAACTTTGGTGCTTTTACATGGCTATGCTACTTCATCTTTAGATTATTACAAAGTTTTACCAGAATTAAGCAAACATTATAGAGTTATTCTATACGATTTTTTAGGATTTGGTTTTTCTGATAAACCTAAAAACTATTACATTAACATACAAGAACAAGCAGACGTTTGCGTTGAATTATGGCGAATTTTAGAACTTGAAAACATTACACTTTTAAGCCATAATATCAGTACACAAATAGCTTTAGAAATTTTAACAAGACAAAGGTTAAATTTTGTAAAAATTGATTTACAAAAACTGATAATATTAAATAGTACAGTTTCGTTTAATCAATCAAACATAGAGAATAGTAGCATTCATCCTTTAGAGTTATTTTCTCAAAAAATAAAATTGATGCTAATCTCTTTTCCTTTTTATAAAATGAAAATTAAAGATTTTTTCTTTGATGGTGATAAGATTTCTGAAGAAGAAATTGAAGGAAAATGGTCTATAATAGAACATAAAAACGGAAGAGAAATTCTCGATTTTTTACCAAGTTACATGATAGAAAGTAAATTATTATGGAATAGATGGTTTACCTCATCTCAAGTAAACACACTTCCTGTAAAAATAATTTCGGGTAAAAATGATGTTATCTTTAATGAAAATGAAGCCATTTCATTTGCTGATCAATTTAACAATAGCACGCTTCATTTTATAGAAAATTGTGGGCACTACCCAATGTTAGAACAGCCAAAACAATTGACCGATTTAATTTTAAAATCTTAATTTTTTTTATTCAAATAAAAAGCTCAAGTATTAACTTGAGCTTTTTTTATCATCTAATTCTATTAAAATAGAATTGTTTAGAACTTGTGTTATGGTCTAAAATTAATTTTACGCATACGTAAACTAACAGGAGTAACTTCTAAATACTCATCAGCTTTAATATACTCCATACATTCTTCTAAAGAAAAATCGATTTTTGGAGCAATCTTAACACTATCATCTGTACCAGAAGAACGAACGTTAGTTAATTTTTTACCTTTAATTAAGTTTACACCCATATCGTCTGCCTTGGAGTTTTCACCCACAACCTGACCAACATAAATCTCATCGTTAGGATCTATAAAGAAACGACCTCTATCTTGTAATCTATCAATTGCATAAGCTGTTGCTTTACCTGCTGCAGACGATACAATTGCACCTTTAATTTCTTCAGAAAAATCGCCTTTATAAGGTCCATATTCAGAAAAACGGTGATTAATAATTGCTTGACCAGCAGTTGCTGTTAAGATTTTGTTACGTAAACCAATTAAACCCCTAGAAGGAATTGTAAATTCTAAGTGTTGTAAATCTCCTTTTGGCTCCATTACTAATAAATCTCCTTTTCTTAAAGAAACCAAATTAATTGCCTTAGAAGCAACATCTTCTGGTACATCTATAGATAAAGTTTCGTAAGGTTCAGATTTTACACCATCTATCTCTTTTAAAATTACTTGTGGTCTACCTACTTGTAATTCATAACCTTCTCTACGCATTGTTTCGATTAATACTGATAAGTGTAAAACTCCACGTCCGAAAACGTTAAATTTATCTTCAGAATCAGTAGTATCTACTCTTAATGCAAGGTTTTTTTCCATTTCTTTGAACAATCTGTCACGTAAATGACGAGATGTTACAAACTTACCTTCTTTACCAAAAAATGGCGAGTTGTTAATGGTAAACAACATACTCATTGTTGGCTTGTCTATTTCTGTTCTTGGTAATGGTTCTGGGTTTTCTAAATCTGCAATTGTATCACCAATTTCAAAATCTTCTACACCAGTAATTGCACAAATATCTCCACAAGGAACTTTATCTACTTGTACTTTACCCATTCCTTCAAAAACGTGTAATTCTTTAATTCTTACTTTTTTAGTAGAACCATCAGCTTTACATAACATGTAATCTTTACCAGCTTCTAAATCGCCTCTAAAAATACGTCCAATAGCAATTCTACCTGTAAAAGCAGAAAAATCTAATGAAGTAATTTGCATTTGAGGTGTACCCTCGTTATATTTTGTTTCAGGAATCGATTCTAATACTGCATCTAATAAAGGTACAATATCTGTAGTTTCGTTTTTCCAATCTGTAGACATCCAATTATTCTTTGCAGAACCGTAAATTGTAGTAAAGTCTAATTGCTCTTCTGTTGCCTCTAAAGCAAACATTAAATCAAAAACTTTTTCATGTACTAAATCTGGTGTACAGTTTTCTTTATCAACTTTATTTACAACCACAATTGGTGTTAATCCTAATTCTAAAGCTTTACCTAATACAAAACGAGTTTGTGGCATAGGGCCTTCGAAAGCATCAACTAATAACAAAACACCATCTGCCATTTTTAATACACGTTCTACTTCTCCTCCAAAATCGGCGTGACCAGGTGTATCAATTACGTTAATTTTAGTGTTTTTGTAGTTAACAGAAACGTTTTTAGAAAGAATGGTAATTCCTCTTTCTCTTTCTAAATCGTTATTATCTAGTAATAAATCTGTACGCTCTTTTCTGTCGTCTAAAATTTTTGCTTGATCTATAATTTTATCTACTAACGTTGTTTTTCCGTGATCAACGTGTGCAATAATTGCGATGTTTCTTATGGATTGCATTTATTATTTCTTAAATTTCGTGCAAAAGTAGTTGATTAAATGTAATTTATTACTATTCTGCATATTATTTTTAGGTTGTTAACATTTAACTTCTTAAAACTTAGCATTATTTTTTTGATTATCATCTAAAAACAACCGTTTTTTAGGTTTAACAATTGGAGTTTTTTAGTTGATTTTTCTAGCAAGTTTATCGCTTTTTTACTTCTAATTCCAGATGCACAATACACAACAATTGGTTTTTGAGTATCAAGCTCATCTAATCTATCATCCAATTCGCTTAATGGAATATTTTTACCTCCAATATTATAGTCTTCATGTTCATATTCTTCACGAACATCTAATAAATTGTAGTTTTCTAAATTATTTTCAACCTCATTTAAAGTAATTTCATTTTCTATTGATATTAATCCACAGAAAAAATCATAATCTTTTTCTAATTTAGTGATGTTGGCATTTTCTGACTTCTCAAATTTCAATGTTAACTGACGCATTGTTAAGGTGTCATATATAAGCACTTTGTTGGTTAACACCTCTCCTATTTCGCAAATCATTTTAATGACTTCGTTTGCCTGAAAACTACCTATAATTCCTGGTAAAACTCCTAAAACTCCTATTTCTGAGCAATTTGGAGATTCATTTGGTTTTGGCGGAGTTGGATACAAACATCTATAACTTGCACTTTCTTTATAATTAAATACACTCACTTGACCTTCGAACTTAAAAATTGCTCCATAAACCAAAGGTTTATTAGTGATAATTGATGCATCATTAGTTAAATATCGAGTAGAAAAATTATCGCTTCCATCTACAATAATATCATATTTTTCAAATAAAGGAATTGCATTTTCTCTTGTTAACTTTTCTTGATATACATCGAATTTTACAAAAGGATTTAATTTTGATAATCTTTTTGAAACTGTTACTGCTTTAGAAAATCCAATATCATCAATAGAATATAAAATTTGACGTTGTAAATTACTTTGATCCACAACATCATCATCTATAATTCCGATTGTACCTACTCCTGCAGCAGTTAAATATTGTAAAACAGGGCAACCTAAACCACCAGCTCCAATCACCAAAACTTTGGCTTTTTTAAGTTTTAATTGTCCTTTCTCTCCTATTTTATCTAAAATAAGATGACGATTGTATTGCTTTTTTTCTTCGGATGTTAGCATTTCTATTTTGATTAAAACTCGTAATTTATAATTTGAAATCAGTAATTAATAACTAAAATGTTCCCAATCTTTCCAAACCACTTCTAAACCTCTACTTTTTAACATTTCTACTACTTTTTCTGTACTTCTTTCATCCGAAATTTCGAATTGCTCTAAAGATTGTGGTTCTACAGCATAACCACCAGGATTTGTTTTAGATTCTGCACTGATGGATGTAATGCCCAAATTAACAATATTATTTCTAAAAATTTCGCTTTCTCTGGTAGACATTGATAATTCCACATCTTCATCTAACAAACGAAAAGCACAAATTAATTGTACCAAATCTGCATCTGTCATTTCTACTTTTGGATCTAATCCTCCAGAATGTGGACGTAATCTAGGAAAAGAAATCGAATACTTGGTTTTCCAATACGTTTTTTGCAAATATTGTAAATGCAAAGCTGTAAAAAAACTATCTGCTCTCCAATCTTCCAATCCAAATAAAGCGCCTAAACCAATTTTATGAACTCCAGCTTTTCCTAAACGATCTGGAGTGTCTAAACGATAATCGAAATTCGATTTTTTTCCTTTTGGATGGTGTTTTTTATACTCATCTCTATGATAGGTTTCTTGATACACCAAAACCGCATACAAACCATTTTGTATTAAAAGTTCATATTCATCTTGATTTAAAGGCTGAACCTCTATAGTGATATTAGAAAAATTAGAACGAATTAATTTAATTGCATTATTAATATAATCTACACCCACTTTTTGATTGGCTTCTCCAGTAACTAATAAAATATGATCATAACCTTTGTGCTTTAGAAATGCAACTTCCTTTAAAATTTCTGCATCTGTTAAGGTTCTTCTCGGAATTTTATTTGTCAAACTAAAACCACAATAGGTGCAAATATTCTGACATTCATTACTCAAATACATTGGTGCATACATTTGTATGGTATTTCCGAATCTTTTTTTGGTTAAAACCTGACTTTTATAAGCCATTTGCTCTAAAAAAGGTTTGGCTGCAGGAGAAATTAATGCTTTAAAATCTTCTAAATCTCGTTTCTTTTTTGCTAAAGCTTGTTTTACATCAACAGTAGTTTTATCGAAAATACTTTTTAGTGTAAAGTCCCAATTATAAGTATCAAAAAGTGTTTTAAAATGACTCATTTTTTAATTTAAAAAACTTGTTAATGGACTACTGGCTTCTGCTTGATTTTTTATGGGAGCTAACTTTGCTCCAAAAGCCATTCTACCAGATTCAACAGCCATTTTAAATGCTTTTGCCATGGAAATCGGATGTTGAGAAACCGCAATTGCAGTATTTACCAAAACTGCATCTGCACCTAATTCCATTGCATGAGCAGCATGAGAAGGAGATCCAATACCAGCATCTACAATAACTGGCACATTAGATTGTTCTATAATAATCTCTAAAAAATCTTGTGTTTTTAAACCTTTATTACTCCCAATTGGTGCACCTAAAGGCATTACACATTGCACACCTACTTCTTCTAAACGTTTGCATAAAACAGGATCTGCATGAATATAAGGCATCACCACAAAACCTAACTTTACTAATTGTTCTGCAGCTTTTAAAGTTTCTATTGGATCTGGTAATAAATATCTTGGATCTGGATGAATTTCTAATTTTACCCAATTGGTTTGTAAAGCTTCTCTTGATAATTCTGCTGCAAAAACCGCTTCTTTTGCAGTTCTAACTCCAGAAGTATTTGGCAATAAATTGATGTGTTTATGATTTAAATGTGTTAAAATATCATCTTCATCATTCGTTACATCTACTCTTTTTAAAGCTACAGTAATCAACTCACTTTCGGATGCCAATAAAGATGCTCTCATTAATTTAGAAGAGCTAAATTTTCCTGTTCCTGTAAACAAACGAGATGTAAATTCTTTATCGGCTATTTTTAATTTTTGATTCATATTTTTATTTTTTTTATCAATCATCTAGCAAACTTCTTTTTGCTTTTTTTGATTATTTATATTTTGATGAAATTTTGAAATTGTATGGGTATCTTTTGTAATTGCTCCAGAAACAGCAACTCCATAAATACCTGTATTTATAATTTCTGAAACATCTTTTAGTTCAATGCCTCCAATAGCAATTATGGGTGTTTCAGTTTCTAGTTTTTCTAATATATTTTGATAGCCTAAAACACCTAAAACCGGACTTAAATTCTTTTTTGTTTTGGTAAATTGATAAGGCCCTAAACCAATATAATCTACTTTTTTATCTAATAAAATTTTACAATCTTCTATTGTATTTGCTGTTCCGCCAATTATAAAAAGGCTTCCTAAAAACTGACGAGCTATTAACGGACATTCATCATTTTTACCCAAATGAACTCCGTCTGCATTTACAGCTTTCGCAATTTTATAATGATCGTTTATAATTAATTTTGTTTGATATTTTGATGTTATTTCTCTCGCTTTTTTGGCAGTTTCTAAAATAACATTAACATCCATATTTTTTAATCGTAATTGCACCCAATCTGCACTAGCAACACAGGCTTTTTGTAAATTTTCTAAATGTTCTTCTGGTGTTTTGCCTTGTGTTATGTATTGTAATTTACAAATCATTAATTCTGATAATTATGCGTTCCTAATAAGGTTTTGTTTGATCTTAAAAACTGTTCTGTATATAATTTTGCGTTTTTACAAGCATCTTCTAACGCAATTTCTTTTGATAAATTTGCAGCCAAAGCTGATGATAAAACACAACCACTTCCATGTTTTTCGAATTTAGAATCCGTGGTTATTGGTGGAATATTCAGTTTTACAATTTTACTGAAATACACCTCATCCAAGCCTTTTTTATCTGCTCTGTGTCCTCCTTTTAGATAAATATTTGTTCTTTCTGATATAAAATCGATGGTTTCTTCAATCGTTTTATCAGGAAACAACTCTTTTATTTCATCGTAATTTGGAGTGATAAAATAGCATTCCGTTAATACTTTTTCTAAAATGTTTACGTTTTGTTTTGTATGAAAATTAAAACCTGCACTTGCTTTTAAAACAGGATCTAACACAATTTTTATTTCAGGATTAAACTTCTTTAACAGCAAAACAACTTCTAACAAAACTTCCCATGATTTAATGATTCCTATTTTTACTACATCAATCGAAAACCGCTGAAAAAGCAATTCAATTTGATTTAAAATCACTTGTTTTTCTATCCAAATGCAGTTTTTAAATTCAATGTCATTTTGAACGGTAACTGCTGTACAAACAGACAATCCGTATACATTATGTGCTTCAAATGTTTTTATATCTGAAGTGATTCCTGCTCCACTTGATGGGTCTAAACCAGCTATCGTTAGTATGTAATTATTTTTTTTCAATATCTTTTTTCTATAATTATGGCGTTCCTTTGCAGGTCAGGCTTTCGTTACTCGCTTTTTTGTGAAATAAAAATTCACAAAAAGAGCTCAAACAATTAACCTGTATTGAGCGAAGTCCAAATACTCAATTCTTAACGCAATTTTTTTTTTGATTTAGACCTCACAGGTTTTAAAAACCTGTGAGGACTTAAATATTATTTTATCTAATCAACAAATCAAACTGACTTTTAATAGTTTTAAAACTTTCTACTGGATTTTCTGCATTCCAAACACCACCTAAAACGCCTATTCCTTTATAACCTAATGCTAAAACTTGTGGAATAATTTCGGCATTTACTCCTCCCATTCCTATAATTGTTTTATTGATATGATTGACATCAAAACCTCTACCTTGATAACCCACTTTTGAAATTGATGAAAAAACAGGACTCAATATATGATAATCGAATACTAAATTACAAGCTTCTACATCTTCTGGTTCGTGAAAAGAACTGCTCATTGTTTTACCATTCATTTTTAAACCATTAAAATATCCAATACCTTTTTCTAAACAATCTCTCCTTTTTTGCTCTTGAAAATGAATGCCTTTTAAATTGAATTCATTAATTAATTCATGATAAAAATGTACTACAATTCTATTGTGATATTGTTTGTCTATTTGATGTAAATACGCACAATGTTGTTCGAAATATTTATCTGGTTTTCTAAAATGATAGCACTGTAAACCTTCTTTAAATAATTGATGTACTATTTCAATTTCATTTGGAATGTCTTTTTCTGGAGCAATTAGAATTATCATAACTGTTTTGTTTTGAGTTAGGGATTGAAGTGGCATCCTTTTTTGTTTTTTCTACAAAAAAGATATAACGTAAAGCCCGACCACGCTTTTTTTTCAAAAGCGTGGGAACTTCCTAAAAATTTTACAAATACACTTCTGATCCTTTTTCTTTAAATTCTTTCGATTTTTCTTCCATTCCTTTTTGAAAAACCTCGTTGTTCTCATCAATTTCATTTTCAGCTGCAAAATCACGCACCTCTTGCGATATTTTCATAGAACAAAATTTTGGTCCGCACATAGAACAAAAATGTGCAATTTTTGCACCAGCAGCTGGTAACGTTTCATCATGATATTCGCGAGCACGCTCTGGATCTAATCCTAAATTGAATTGATCTTCCCAACGAAACTCAAAACGCGCCATACTTAGTGCATTGTCTCTGTGCTGAGCTCCTGGATGCCCTTTTGCCAAATCTGCGGCGTGCGCTGCTAGTTTATAAGTAACCACTCCTACACGAACATCTTCTTTATTAGGCAAACCTAAATGTTCTTTTGGTGTAACATAACACAACATTGCACAGCCATACCAACCAATCATAGCAGCTCCAATTCCAGATGTAATATGATCGTAACCTGGAGCAATATCAGTTGTTAAAGGGCCTAAAGTGTAAAAAGGAGCTTCGTCACAAACCTCAATTTGCTTTTCCATATTTTCTTTAATCATGTGCATTGGAACGTGTCCTGGACCTTCTATAAAACACTGAACTTCATGTTTACGAGCAATTTGTGTTAATTCTCCCAAAGTTTCTAATTCTGCAAACTGAGCTTCGTCATTGGCATCAGCAACAGAACCTGGTCGTAAACCATCACCTAAAGAAAAAGCAACATCATATTGTTTTAATATTTCGCAAATTTCTTCGAAATGGGTGTACAAAAAACTTTCTTTATGATGTGCCAAACACCATTTTGCCATAATAGAACCACCTCTTGATACAATACCTGTTACACGTTTTGCAGTCATTGGCACATAACGTAACAAAACACCTGCGTGAATGGTAAAATAATCTACACCTTGTTCTGCTTGTTCTATTAAAGTGTCTTTAAAAATTTCCCAAGTTAAATCTTCTGCAACTCCGTTTACTTTTTCTAAAGCTTGATAAATAGGAACTGTACCCACAGGAACTGGAGAATTACGGATTATCCACTCACGAGTTTCATGAATATTTTGACCTGTAGATAAGTCCATAATATTATCTGCACCCCATCTGCAAGCCCAAACTGCTTTTTCTACTTCTTCTTCTATGGATGAAGTTGTGGCAGAATTACCAATATTTGCATTAATTTTTACCAAGAAATTTCTCCCTAAAATCATAGGCTCTGCTTCTGGATGATTGATGTTTGATGGAATTACTGCACGACCTCTGGCAACTTCATTTCTTACAAATTCTGGAGTTATTTTTTCTGGAATTGAAGCTCCAAAATGTTCTCCTTTGTGTTGTTTTCTTATTTCAGTCATTTCATCAATTCGTTGATTTTCACGAATTGCGATGTATTCCATTTCTGGGGTTATGATTCCTTTTTTAGCATAGTGTAATTGGGTAACGTTTTTTCCTTTTTTTGCACGTTTTGGCTTATGTTTTAAATCGAAACGCATGTGGTCTAAACTTTTATCATTTAAACGTTCGTTACAATATTTAGAAGTAAAAGTGTCTAATTCTTCTACATCATTTCTGTCTAAAATCCATTGTTCTCTAATTCTTTCTATTCCATTATGAACATTGATTTCTTTAGTTGGGTCTGTGTAAGGCCCAGAAGTATCGTAAACAGTAACAGGTTCATTTGGCGTTTTCTTTTTCGTCATGGAATCAATTGTATCACTCAAAGAAATTTCACGCATTGCTACGTTAATTTGTGGATGGATTTTTCCTTGAACATAAATCTTTTTCGAATTTGGAAAAGGGTTTCTTGTTACTTGACCTTTTTTAGGTGCTGTGTCTTTTTTCTTCATATTATATTTTAAAAGATGTTGTTTTGTTTAATATTAAAACTATTGTGCAGTATTATAAAACTTGGTCAACTTTCGTAAATTTTACGATTTCAAAAAGTTCTCGATACAATTTTTTGTATCTTAAAATCATTCGGACTGACCTATTTAAACATTTAATTATCAGTAGATTTATCCACCTTGAGTGGATTTAATAATTAAAACAACATCTTCTTGTTGAAGAATTTTAGAACTCCAATCTGTTTTTTTAACAACAGCATTATTTATGGCAATAGCAATGCCATTGGTAGTGATTTTTAAATCATCAACCAGCTTTTGTAAAGTTGTTTTGTTGGAAATTTCTTGCCTTTTGTTGTTTACTTTTATTGTCATCGTACTTGATTTTTAAAGTAAACTCTAGAAGAAAATAGATACATTTATATACACAAAAAATGTATAAGCATGCATTTAAGAATGACTTTTTCCTACGTTGGTATTAACCAAATCAGGTTCTAAGGATATTTCTCAAACTAGTAAAACTAGCTACTCCTAAAGTTTAATAGTTCAAATATATTATAATATTCTGAAATATTTTAAAATGATGTACTTTTTATTTTTTGTCTTCTGAAGTATTGTCTTGAAACGCAGAAGGTAAAATATCTGGAATTAATTTGATTAAAAGTGGCAATAAAATAGAACCTCCAGGAAGTAAAAAAACGGTTAATGCAGGTATAGATTTTATAATATCGATTAAAAGAATTTTTACTTTTTCTTTTTCTTCAGGGGTTAATGGTGTGTGTGTTGATTTCTGAATTAAACGCATAGCTTCTTTACTTTGCTTTAATTCTTGCAAAAGATTTCTCTTATTTTTTTGAAGCAATAATTTTAATTCATCAACAGAAATCATTCTAGTTTTCTTCGTTTACGTTCTGTTTTTAACAAATTCAATTCTCTACTGGTTTGCCCAGCCACAGAGGTATTTTCTTCTGCCCTTCTAATTAAATACGGCATTACATCTCTAACAGGTCCAAAAGGTAGGTATTTTGCCACATTATAACCTTTACTTGCCAAATTATAACTGATATGATCGCTCATACCAAAAAGCTGTCCAAACCAAAGACGATTGTCATTAACTTTTATATCATATTTTTTTGCCAAATCCATTAATAAATAAGAACTCTCTTCATTATGTGTACCCGCAAAAATGGCCATTTTCGGGTGCTCCATCATATATTTTATGGCAGCATCATAATTTTCATCTGTAGTTTTTTTGTCTTTACAAATTGGTGATGGATATCCTTTTTCTTGGGCTCTTTCTCGCTCTTTTTCCATGTAAGCACCTCGAACTACTTTCATACCAATGTAAAAATCTTTCTCTTGTGCTTTTTGATGTAGCGCTTTAAGAAAATCCATTCTATCATGCCTGTACATTTGTAAAGTATTAAAAACAATGGCTTTTTCTTTATTATAAGTTGCCATTAATTCTTCAATTAATTCGTCTGCAGCTTTTTGCATCCAGCTTTCTTCTGCATCAATTAATAAAGGCACATCTTTTTCTACAGCAACTTTACAAACTTTATGAAAACGATCTTCTACTCTTTTCCATTCTTCTTTTTCTTCGGATGTTAAATCGATACCTTCTGATATTTTTTGATACAATCCAAATCTTCCAAAACCTGATGGTTTAAATACAGCATAAGGAATGGATTTTTTTTCTTCGCAAAAATTAATGATTCTAAGAATTTTATTCAAAGCTCCATCAAAACTAATTTCTTCGTCTTTACCTTCTACAGAATAATCTAACACACTGTGCACTTTTCCATTATCGAACATATTATCGATAATTGGCAAACAATCGTCTTCGGTTACCCCTCCACAAAAATGATCGAAAACAGTAGTACGAATTAAACCTTCTACAGGCAAATGCGCTTTTAAAGCAAAATTGGTTACTGCACTACCTATTTTTACCATGGGTTGACTTTGTATCATCTTAAATAAAAAAAACGCACGCTCTAATTGAGAATCAGATTTTAATGCAAAAGCAACCTCTGTGTTATCGAAAAGTTTCATAATTTGAATTTTACTGAAAACAAAGATAGTTGAAGAGTACAAATAATTCAATTATTTATTTTTAATTTGCATACTTAATAAATACACGAATGCAAACCATACAAGCAGTTTCTTATCCTGTTCATTTTCAAGAAGAAAGCTATGCAGCACTTTCTAAATTAATCGAAAAAAATAATTATTCTACAATCTTTATTTTGGTTGATGAGAATACTTTAGAGCATTGTTATCCGAAATTTATACCCAATTTAGTTACAGTTAAAAAGATTGAATTGATAGAAATTGAATCTGGAGAAATCAACAAAAATTTAGAAACTTGCATTGGTGTTTGGAATGCAATTACAGATTTAGGTGGAGATCGAAAAAGTTTATTGATTACTTTAGGAGGTGGAGTGATTACAGATTTAGGTGGTTTTGTGGCTTCTTGTTTTAAACGTGGAATTGATTTTGTAAACATCCCAACAACCTTATTATCTATGGTTGATGCTTCTGTTGGTGGAAAAACGGGTGTTGATCTTGGTGTTTTAAAAAACCAAATTGGTTTGTTTGCAAATCCGGAAATGGTTATTGTTGATAATGTATATTTAGAAACGGTTGCACCAAGAGAAATAAAATCAGGTACTGCAGAAATTATTAAATATGGTGTAACTTATGACATCAACTTATTTAATGAAATTAAAGACAATAAAGATTTAAAAATTAGCGATTTAATTTTTAGATCTGTTGAAATTAAAAATGAAGTTGTTTTACAAGATCCTAAAGAAAAAAACTTACGTAAAATTTTAAATTTCGGGCATACTTTAGGGCATGCAATTGAATCTTTTTACCTTGAATCTGAAGACAAAGAAAACTTAACACATGGAGAAGCCATTGCAATTGGTATGGTTTGCGAATGCTACATGTCTTCTAAATTATTAGGTTTATCAGAAGAAAAAGTGAATGATGTTAAAGAAGTTGTTGTTTCTATTTATGATAAAATTAAATTATTAAAAGAAGATTTTTCATCAATCTTAGATTTATTAAAACACGATAAGAAAAACGTAAACGGACAAGTAAATTTTGTTTTACTAAATGATTTTGAAGACTATAAAATTGACTGTAAAGTTCCTGAAGAATTAATTATTGAAAGTATGGAGTTTTATAATCAATAAAACTTTTGATGATAAAATTTTAAATTTAGAATATACAAAAAGACCTTTCAATTTTACATTTGAAAGGTCTTTTTAATTTCATCAAGAAATTTTTAAAACTCACGCTTACCAAATTCACTATCAATAAATTTCGATTTATTTTTAGCCGCATTAAATGTATAAGAAAGATTTAGTGTAACCATATCTACTTCATAAACATAATTTGTGGTTGTGTAAAATTCATTGGCTCTAGAGGTTGTAATCCGTTGTTCATTTGTGTTTAGCAAGCCCATATCTATATTTTGCCATTGTAAAGTTGCTGTTAATCTATCGTCCATAAACTTTTTTCGAAACGTTAAATTTGGTGAGTAAAAACGAGAGTCTTCACCCATTGCTGTATTTCTATCAGATAAATAATTAAAGGTAAATTGCAAAGAAGCGCTTTCCCAAAAATTATAGGTTGAGTTTAAATTGATAGAATAAATTGTTGATTTAGAATCGATATCATAATTTCTTTCTATACCATCTCTATGTCTAAAATTTAAAACGCCATCAATATCATAATTATACACATTTACGCCTATAAAGTTGGTCCAATTTTGAGTTGGTTTTAAAGTTGCACCCAATTCTAAACCTAACGAATTGCTTTTACCCACATTAGAATAAACTCGGTTGATAATACTATCTATAACTTGTCCATTTGCCTGATAAGCTAAGGTATTTACACGATTTATAACATTATCTACATGTCTAAAATAAGCAGTTGCATACACAGAATTACCGCCTTTTAATTTTTTATTTACACTTAATTCAACCAAATCTATAAACTCTGGTAATAAAGTATTATCACCTTGTTCAAAAACTTCAGAATGTTCACGTTCTGCAAAACTATTCATTTTAAAAGTAGTGGTTCTTTCTACTCTTTTGCTGTAAGCTGTTTTAATATTTGTCTTTTCATCAATTTTATATTGTAAAGATGCAGAAGGAAAAAGTTTTACAAAATCGTAATGATAAACATTTTCTGTGGTTTCGCTTTGCAACGCTTCTTTATATTCTCTGTCCATAGATTCTACACGAACACCAGCAGCATAATCCCATTTGTTTTTAGATGCAGAAACTTGTGCATAACCTGAATGTATACTTCGTTTTAAGCTTACATCACTAGAAAATTCTGGTACTAAAACACCATCTCTTTCGTACACAAATTTACCTGCATGATCTAAATTTCTGTATTGATAACCCATTTCTAAAGTTCCGAAAGAAAAAGGTTTCCATTTATAATCTAAATTAAAACGAGCTCCATACAAAGGATTATCATTGGTATTGTATTCTCTTTGATAAACGATATCATTATCTGGATGCCCTAAATTGTCATTCTCTGTTGGACCACCTAAAAAAGTATATTCGTATAAAATTGAAGTAGAAATTTTAGATTGATTATCAAATTGATGTGCATAATCAAAACTACCTAAAGCAAAATCACCTTTTCGAATTCTTAAATTATGATTGTAATACGCAAAAGTATAATCTCTTGTAGATCCGCCAATAGGCGAAATGGAATGATTATCATAATACACAATGTCTGCCAAACGTTCTTTTGTTCGTTTACCTGCAAAAAATCCTAAGGAATAACTATCAGATGTGTTGGGTGTATAATCAATATTAAAACGACCATTGTAGGTAACTTCATCAAAACTACGCTCGCCATCAGAAGGCAAAAATGTGGTTTTATTTTCTGCTGCATTTACAATAAACATATCTCCTTCTCTTCTACCAGTTTTATCATTTCTTTGATAACTAGCACCAACAGAAACATTAAAATGATCTGTTCTGTTGTTTACAGTAACATCAATTCCGTATCTTTTTGCAGCAACTTTTGTATCGTAATCTTCTATAGAAGGAAAACCACCTTTTACATTTACTTGTGCAAAAGTTCCGTTAATTGCCCCTTTTTTAGTGATGATATTTAAAATACCTCCTTTACCTTCAGGATCGTATTTTGCAGACGGAGCCGTAATTAACTCTACAGTTTCTAAAGCATTTGCTGGTAATTGTGCTAAAATTGCACTTGCATCACCTTGAGTTGGCTTGCCATTTATTAAAACTGTAAACCCTTTACTACCTCTTACACTAATTTCTCCTAAACCATCTATAGTTACAGATGGCAAATTTTTAACAACATCTACAGCATTACCACCAACTGTATTCTGAAACTTTTTGGTATCGAAAACTTGACGATCAATTTTATGTAAAACTGTCTTTTTTTCTAATTTTACAACCACTTCATTCAACTGATTGTTAGTACCTAAAGCTAATTTAATCAATCCTAAATCTTTCTTTTCTCCTTTTTTATTGATGATAATATTTGATATGGTTTGTAATTGATAACCGATAAAAGAAGCTTCTATATAATAATTTCCTGGTTTTATATTATCTATAGAAAAAATTCCATCAGCATTGGTAACCACACCATTTACAAGGCTTTTTGTAGCAGAATTATACAACACAACTGATGCGTATTCTAGTGGATAATCTTCTTCATTTTCAATAACTTTTCCAGTTATTTGTGCTGTTAAAATCTGACTTGTGAGTAAAATCAGAAATAAAAACATACATTTTACAAATTTCATTGTTTTGCTTTTTAGTTAATTTTATTTGGTTTGCTTATATGTTAAATGTTGGATAAAATATCGACACAACTAAAATGGATTGATTTGTTAGTTTCCATTAAAATTTCGCTTTTTAATTAAATCCTTAACAATAGTATACAAATGTAATTTTGAAACCAATAGCAAAATGGTCTATTTGAAAAACAAATGGTCTAAGAAGCTAAATTTTCTAATTTATATTGTTTGGGAGTAGTATTTGTGTGCCTTTTAAAGTACTTTGTAAAATGAGAAGAATCTTTAAAACCCAAACTAAAAGCTATTTCACTTATTGTTTTATTGGTATACAGTAAACTTCTTTTTACTTCTTTAATAATATGTTCTGATATTATTTCTGATGCTGTTTTATTAAACTCTTTTCTACAAATAGCATTTAAGTTTTGAGGTGTAGTATTTAATTTTTCGGCATAAAAATGAACATCATTCTTTAAATCTCGTTCTAAAAAATCTGTAAACAGAATTAGCAAGTCTGTATGTTGTACTTTTTCTAATTCTGCATAATTTACAAGTTTAGATAAAAGTGCTTTTAAACCACCTTCTACAGCTTCTTTATTAATTATTTCTTGCTTTTTTTCCCAAGCTAAAGCTTTAAAAAGTGCCTTTAAAGAAAGATCATCTTTATCTATTTTTATAAAAGATTTATGCTGTAGCTTTAACAATTGATTGTTTAAAAACTTGTCTAAAGTTTTTGCTAAAAAAGCCTCTTTTATAATAATTACATAGCCTTTGGGTTTTGTGGTAATTTCCCAATGATGCACTTCATCCTTTTTTACAATAAATGCAGTTGCTGGTTTTATTTTGTAACTTTTTAAATCTAAATGATGAAAACCTGAGCCTTTTATAAAGTAAACAATTTCTAAGTATTTGTTATGTTTATGAGGTTTTGTATATCGTTTGTTTACATCAAACTCTTCTATTTTAATATCTTTATAATCCGGAATTTTATTGTAGGTATCAATCACATTTTTCATCAAAAACAATATTTATTTTTACTAAATAATAGGCATAAAAAAAAGCCTTTAAAAAAAGGCCAATTTATTATTTTTAAAAAAAAGAAGGTTATATTTTCTTTACTTTAACAGCATTCATACCACGCATTCCTTTTTCTAACTCAAAAGAAACTTTATCATTTTCTGCAATCTGATCTATTAAACCACTTACGTGTGTAAAATATTTTTCGCCATTATCAGCATCAATAATAAAACCAAAACCTTTAGAAGTATCAAAGAAATTTACTTTTCCTTTTCTTACAGGATCTTCTTCTGGTAAATCTTCTTTTTTAGTTACAGAAATCTGAATATCTTCTAATTCGTATTCTACTTTTAATTCTGGATCTGGTGGAGTATCTGTTAAATTTCCATTATGATCTACATATGCAAATTGAATTCCTGAGGTTCCATTCTCATCTTTGGCAGCTTTTCTAGCTTCCATTTTTTTACGCTTGTCTTCACGTTTTTTTAAACGCTTCTTTTCTTTCTCACTTTTACTAAATGTTTGTTGCGATTTTGCCATTAACTCTATAAATGTTTTAATATGATTTAACCTATACCCATTTGAGAAATCTTATTTTTCTAAGAATATAAGCTTTAGAAATTGTCTTAAAAAATAAAATTCTAGACAAAATAGCTAAGTACTAAGTAGGTAATTTTAAGAAATTTCTCAGTTTTACAAAGGTATTATAAAAAAAAAGGTTTTCAAAATTGAAAACGATAATAAATTATTAACTAGAATAACTAATGTTAAAAAAACATTAAAAAAATTATCAATCTCAATTTTAATAGTATTACTATTATATTTGCATATATAATTTTTAATTATGAAAGATTTATTATCAGTTTTAAAAATATCAGTACCCAATAAAATTTACATTAAAGATCCTGAAACCTCAGAATTAGGCAAAAGAATTATAGAAAACAGTATTATTTTAATAAATGAAATGGGCTTCGAAAATTTTACCTTTAAAAAGTTGGGTGTTAAAATAGGTTCTAACGAAAGTTCTATTTACAGATATTTTGAAAGCAAACACAAACTACTACTCTACTTATCTTCTTGGTATTGGGCTTGGTTAGAATACCAATTGGTATTAGAAACTTTTAGTATTTCTGATAAAAAAGAAAAATTAGACAAGGCTATTCATATTGTTACAAAAACTGTTGAAAAGGACAGTAATTTTTCGCATATTAACGAAACCATATTGTACAAAATAATTGTAAACGAAAGCTCTAAATCTTTTTTAACTAAAAAAGTAGATAAAGACAATAAAGAAGGCTATTTTGAAGTTTACAAACGTTTAATATTACGATTAAAAAATATGATTACTGATGTAAATCCTGATTATAAATTCCCTTTAAGTTTGGCGAGCACTATTATAGAAGGTGGTTTACATCAACATTTTTTACACGAACATTTTCCTAAAATTACCAATGCCAAGAAAGGCAAAACACCCACAAAATTTTTTATGAACCTAATACACCAAACTTTAAATTAATTCAATGGAAAACAAAAAACGAACTCCTTGGCACCGTTTTATTGGATTGTTAAGATTAGAGAAAAAAGATATTTTTCAGATATTTTATTACGCTATTTTTGGCGGTATTGTAAGTTTAACCTTACCTCTTGGTATTCAAGCTATCATCAACCTAATACAAGGTGCACAAGTATCTACTTCTTGGATTGTATTAGTGGTTGTAGTTACTATTGGTGTGCTTTTTTCTGGAGCTTTACAGCTGATGCAATTAAGAATTATAGAAACTATTCAGCAAAGAATATTTACAAGAGCTTCTTTTGAACTAAGTTATCGCTTTCCAAAAATAAAAATGCACGAATTGCATAATTATTATCCACCAGAATTGGCAAATCGCTTTTTTGATACCATAACCATTCAAAAAGGGTTATCAAAAATTTTAATTGATGTACCTACTGCAATTTTACAAATTATTTTTGCGTTGATATTGTTATCTTTCTATCATCCATTTTTTATAATTTTTGGTCTTCTTTTATTATTACTAATATTTATCGTTTTTAAATTTACAGCTCAAAGAGGTTTAGAAACCAGTTTATTAGAATCTAAAATTAAATATAAAGTAGCACATTGGATTCAAGAAGTTGCAAGAACCGTGGTTAGTTTTAAACTTTCTGGAAACACCAATTTAGCCATGACAAAAAATGATGACTTAGTTAGTAAATACTTAGAAGCTAGAGAAAATCACTTTAAGGTATTACTATTACAATTTAGTCAAATGATTGGTTTTAAGGTTATTGTAACTGCTAGTTTATTATTAATTGGTGGTGCTTTGGTATTAAGTCAAGAAATGAATATCGGTCAATTTGTAGCAGCAGAAATTATTATTCTTTTGGTAATTGCATCCGTAGAAAAATTAATTATAGGACTCGAATCTTTTTATGATGTTTTAACATCAATAGAAAAAATTGGTCAGGTTGTAGACAAAGAATTAGAATCGCAAGAAGGCGAAAAACCAATGTTTAAAAATGGGTTACGAGTTGAATTAGATGAAGTTTGTTTTGAAGTAGAAAACAGAGAAAAATCCATTATTAATGATATTTCTTTAACCCTTGAACAAAAAAGTAGAATATTGGTGATGGGAGAAAGTGGTGCAGGTAAATCGAGTTTACTCCGATTAATTTCTGGGCTAATAGAACCAACTTCTGGAAACATTTACATTAACAATCTTTCCTTAAACAGCTTACACAGAAATCATTATAGATCTCAATTAGGTTTATCTCTTTCTGAAGAAACGCCTTTTGAAGGTACTATTAGAGAAAACTTAATTTTTGGCAATGATAAAATTAAAGACAATAAAATCTTTGAAATTTTAGAGGTTGTTGGTTTATCGCAATTTTTAAAAGAACAAGTTAATGGCTTAGACACCATTCTTTATCCAGAAGGTAAACAAATGTCTTATACCATTGCCAAAAAAATAATTTTAGCTAGAGCCATAATTAAGGAACCTAAAATAATGATTTTAGAAGATCCTTTAGATCAGTTTAATTTAGAAGAAACTGTAAGAATTATCGATTATTTAACAGACGCCAAAAAACCTTGGGCGTTAATTGTGGTGAGTAGTAAAAAAAGTTGGAGAACAAAATGTAATCAAATTATTACGTTAGAAAAGGGTGAAATTAAATCTATAAACTAAGAAAAAGTCATGTTAAATATAACTAACAATCCACTGAATAAAACTGTAGATTTAAAAGAGTTTAAATCGGGAAAAGCCATTTTTGCAAAAAACTATTACAGATCAGTGAACAAGTTTTTACTAATTGCTGCAATTTTTGGAGTTATTGTACTCTTTTTACCTTGGACACAGAACATTACAGGTAATGGTTTGGTAACTACGTTAACTCCAGATCACAGGCCGCAAACAATACAATCTCAAATTCCTGGTAGAATAGAACAATGGTTTGTAAAAGAAGGAGATACTGTTAAAAAAGGCGACGTTATTTTAAGAATATCTGAAGTAAAAAGCGATTATTTTGATAACAAATTAATAGAAAGAACAAACGAACAGATTAATGCAAAAGCATCTGCAGTAAATGCTTATCAATTTAAAGTAGAAGCTTTAGAAAGACAAATTGTTGCTTTAAAAGAAGAACGAAAATTAAAGTTAGAGCAAGCCCAAAACAAATTATTGCAATCTAAGTTGAAAGTAAAAAGTGATAGTATTGATTTTGAAGCTGCAAAAACAAACATAAAAATTGCAGAAAGACAATTTATAAGAACACAAACCTTGCAAAACGAAGGCTTAAAAGCAGTAAAAGATGTTGAAGAAAAACGTTTAAAATTGCAAGAAACGCAAGCAAAACTTATAGGTAAAGAAAACAAATTATTGGCTTCTAAAAATGATGTTTTAAATGCTAAAGTCGAAATTTCTAGAGTAAAAGCAAGTTATGCTGATAAAATTTCGAAAGCCGAAAGCGATCGTTTTACAGCAGAATCTAGTGGTTTTGATGCAAAAGCTCAGGTTTCTAAACTAGAAAACAACAACAGTAATTATAAAGTTAGAAATAGCTTGCTATACGTAACTGCACCTATAAACGGAATTATAAATAAAGCTTTAAAAGGCGGAATTGGTGGTACATTTAAAGAAGGCGAAGATTTGGTGGGTATTATGCCATTAAAATACGATTTAGCTGTAGAAACTTATGTAAGACCAATAGATTTACCTCTTTTGCATATTGGCGAAAAAGTACGTGTTCAGTTTGATGGTTGGCCAGCAATTGTATTTTCTGGATGGCCAAATGTTTCTTACGGAACTTATGGTGCAAAAGTAGTTGCCATAGAAAATTTTATAAGCGATAATGGCAAATATAGAGTGCTTTTAGCTCCTGATGAAACAGATCATCAATGGCCAAATGCAATTAGAGTTGGTTCTGGCGCAAAAACAATTGCTTTATTAGAAGATGTACCAATTTGGTTTGAGCTTTGGCGACAATTAAACAGTTTTCCTCCTAATTATTATCAACCAGAAAATAATAGTAAAGGAAAAACGGACAGCAAAAAGAAAAAATAACAGCAATTCATTTTTAGATTATAAATTGATGAAAAATTACATTATCATATTGTTTTTATTGATGGTTGCTCAATTTTCTGCTCAAGAAAAAGTAACTTCTGTACTAACCTTATCAGAATACCTCAGCTATGTAAAAAAATATCACCCAATTGTAAAACAAGCCAATTTAGTGATTAACAATAGCGAAGCAAAACTACAAAAAGCCAGAGGTGCTTTTGACCCGAAAATAGAAGTAGATTTTGATAAAAAACAATTTAAAGAAAAAGAATACTACAGCAAATTAAATGGTGCTTTTAAAATACCAACTTACTATGGATTAGAGTTTAAAGCCAATTTCGAAAATAACGAAGGTGAATACCTAAATCCAGAATCTACAGTGCCTACAGATGGTTTATATGCTGTTGGTGTTTCTGCATCTCTTTTAAACGGTTTGCTAATTAATAAAAGAATGGCGGCTTTAAAACAGGCAAAATTCTTTATAAATCAAGCTAAAGAAGAACAACAAATTTTGGTGAATGAAATTTTATACAATGCTGCACTTTCGTATTTTAATTGGTTAAAAACGTATAATGAAAAGTTGGTTTATGGTGATTTTTTAGAAAATGCGGTAATAAGGTTCAGCAATACAAAAAGAGCTTTTGAAGAAGGAGACAAAGCTGCAATAGACACTTTAGAAGCAGGTATCACCCTAAATAACAGAAAGCTTAATTTGGAAAAAGCACGTATTAAATTGGTAAAATCGTCTTTAGAATTGTCTAACTTTCTTTGGATGAATGATAACACACCTGTTGAACTACAAGACCATATAATTCCTGATGTTTCTACTTTAAATAAAGTGGATACAACATTTAATATTGCTTTGTTTAATGATGCTAATTTTGACATTAATAATCATCCAAAAATTAAATCTTTAGAATTTAAAATAAAGAGCTTAAATATTAATAAAAAATTAAAAATGAACAACTTATTACCTAAATTAGATGTTCAATATAATTTTTTAACCACAACTCCAGAAGAATCAAATTCTTTAAATGTAGATAATTACAAAGCGGGTTTAAATTTTAAATTGCCTATTTTTTTAAGAAAAGAACGTGGAGATTTAAAACTAGCAAAAACCAAATTACAAGACGCAATTCTAGAAAATGAAGCGACTAAAATATCCATCAAAAATAAAGTAAATGCATTACAACAAGAATTAGAGTCTTACATTATCCAAAGTGAATATATTACCAATATTGTAAGAGATTACGACACTTTATTAAAAGCAGAAGAACGTAAATTCTTTTTAGGAGAAAGCTCTTTATTCTTGGTAAATTATAGAGAATCTAAGTTGATAGAAACCAAATTAAAAGCAATAGATTTAGAGAATTCTTACTTTAAATCGAAAGCAAATTTATTTAAAGCTGCTGTGATTTCTATAGCCGATTAAATATTGTGATATTTAAGATAGACCTAAGCAATTTTATAATTAATTATCGTTTAATCATCATCCTCTAAAACAAAAAAATCATTTACTGGAATCTTAAAAATAGCTGATAATTTTAAGGCCAAAACTGTGGATGGTACATATCTGTTTTTTTCTATGGAATTAATCGTTTGTCGAGAAACACCAATTTTTTTTGCCAAATCATCTTGAGTTAAATCTAAAATGGCGCGTTGTACTTTTAAGGTATTTTTCATATTAACGATTCATTCTTTTTAGTTGCCAAAAGAACATCAATTGTACAATCAACATAAAAAATAATACCTGAAAATAATTAAATCCTTTTAGGGTTTCATTTTCATCAAACAACAAACCTACTCCATAATTAATTAAAGGTTGCACCAAAGAATACACAATGGCTAACAAAAAAGCCAACCTGTAAGATTGCGAGCGTAAACTATCTATAAACTCGTCTTCTTCCTTACTTTTTGATAAAGAAATAATCAACAAACCAACCAACAAAAAGGCTTGAAACACTGGCCTTATCCATTCTGAATTGTCTACAAACTTTCTACCAAGCAATAAAACAAAAGCAGAAATAGCTATTATTAATCCGATTTTTTTATAACGATAATTCAATTGAAACTTATTCATTTTCTCTAACTGACTTCGTTCTCTTTCACAAATTGACTGTCTAGACATCTTATTTATTTTACAAATTGACAAATTAACTTATTAATATGTCAAATATACTTTACATTTAGCAAACTACCAAATTTTTTTTATTACATTTATAACATCAACTAACTAAACTTTTAAAATTATGGCAACAACTACAAAACCTTCTAAATCTTTCTGGATAATTTCTGTTTTAGCACTTATCTGGAATGCAATGGGTGTTATGGTGTATTTAGGACAAGCTTTTATGACAGACGATATGAAAGCGTTAATTCCTGCAGATCAGTTAAAATTAATAGAAAATACTCCATCTTGGGTAACAGCTGCTTTTGCTATTGCTGTATGGTTTGGTTTATTAGGATGTATTTTACTTTTAGCACGCAAAAAAATAGCACATAAAATATTTGTCATTTCTTTATTAGGTGTTTTGGTGCAAACAGCTTATTCTTTTTTTATGACAAACGCTTTAGAAGTGTATGGCAACACAGGTTTAATTCAGCCAATTATTACAATTTTTATTAGCTTTTACTTAGTATTATTCGCTAAAAAAGCAGAAAATTCAGGAATTTTAGCATAGCACCAAAAATTTATTTATTCGAATAAAGCCACCAAAAATTCAGCAACACAAGCAGGTTTTTGGTGGTTTTTTATTTCTATTGTACAAGTAAAGGTTATTTTAATTCCGTTGTTTTTTAAATCTTCTATAGCTTTAATGCTAGAATGCATTCTTAATTTGCTATTTACAGGAACAGGATTTGGAAATCGAACTTTATTTAAACCGTAATTTAAGCCCATTTTTACAGATTTTATTATAAAAGTTTCTTCCAACATTCTAGAAATCATAGCTACAGACATAAAACCATGAGCAACTGTACTTTTAAAAGGAGAATCTTTTTCAGCTCTTTTTTCATCAATATGAATCCATTGTTTGTCTAAAGTTGCATTAGCAAAATCATTAATCATTTGCTGTGTTATTGTGTACCAATTACCAACAGGCAACTCCTTACCTATCATCATTTTAAAATCTTCAAAATTTGTAAACTCTAATGGTTTCATATTCTACTTTTTAACTTTTATTGAGTATTAAATTATTACATTTCCTTAAATTAGTCAAAATTTTCAATTATATGAGACCAATCCTACTTTTTCTTACCTTTTTATCAATTTCAATTTACGGCCAAGACAATCCACAATGGATGAGGCATTCTTCAATTTCTCCAGATGGAACTCAAATTGCTTTTACTTACAAAGGCGATTTATACAAAGTGAGCACTAATGGAGGTACTGCAAAACAACTAACCTATCATAATGCGCACGATTACAAAGCCATTTGGAGCAAAGACGGTTCTAAAATCGCTTTTGCATCTAATAGATATGGTAATTTTGATATTTATATAATGAATGCTGATGGTGGAGCTGCAACCAGATTAACGTTTCATTCTAATGATGAAATTCCGTTTTCTTTTACTTCAGATGATAAAAATGTTGTTTTTGGAGCGTTAAGACAAGATGATGTAGAGCACAGACAATATCCTCACAGATCGCAATCAGAACTATACAGTGTTCCTGTTGCAACTGGTAGAGTTTCGCAAATATTTACAATTCCTGCAGAATATGTACAGTATTCTAAAGACGGACAAACCATGTTGTATCATGATAAAAAAGGTGGCGAAAACGAATGGCGAAAACACCATACATCATCTATAACCAGAGATATTTGGATGTACAATGCAAAGACAGATAATCATAAAATAATTACAACGCATAATGCAGAAGACAGACATCCATTTTTTAGCGACGATGAAAAAAGCATGTATTATTTAAGTGAAAGAAGTGGTTCTTTTAATGTGCATAAAATGAACTTAACAAACAATTCTGATGTAAAACTGACCAATTTTAGTTTGCATCCTGTGCGTTTTTTAAGTGTTGCAAATGGTGTGATTTCTTTTGGATATGATGGAGAATTATATACCCTAAAAGAAGGAGCATCACCTAAAAAATTAAACGTAAAAATTATTACTCAAGACAAAGAAAATACAGATAAGTTTGTTTCTGTAAATGGCGGAATTCAAGAAATGGCTGTATCTCCTAATGGAAAAGAAATTGCATTTATTGCCAGAGGCGAAGTTTTTGTTACTTCTGTAGACAAATCTTTTACTAAAAGATTAACAAACACACCAGAAAACGAACGTTTTGTTTCTTGGGGACCAAAAGGAAAATCAGTAATTTATAGTAGCGAAAGAAATGGAAAATGGAGCGTTTATAAAACTGAAAAAGTTAGAAAAGAAGAACCTTTTTTCTACGCTGCAACTTTAGTAAAAGAAACTGCTTTAATAGATAATAAATTAGATAATTATTTAGCAGAATACTCGCCAGATGGAAAAAAAATAGCTTTTATAGAAGGCAGAAGAACACTTAAAGTAGTAGATGTTGCTTCTAAAAAAGAAACAACACTGTTAACTCCAAAAGATTTATTTCATATGAGAGATGGAGATAAATATTTTACTTGGAGTCCAGATAGCAAATGGTTGTTGGTAGATTGGAGCAAAACTTTAAGCAATAGCGAAGTATTATTAATGGCTGCAGATGGTTCTAAAAGAATAAATTTAAACGAAAGTGGGTATTATGATTATTATCCAAAATGGGTAAATGGAGGGAAACAAATGTTGTGGTTTAGCAATAGAAACGGATTAAAATCTTATGCAACAAGTGGTCGTTCGCAATCTGATGTTTACAGTATGTTTTTTACACAAGAAGCTTGGGATGAATTTAATTTAAGTGATGAAGAATACAAATTGATGCAAGCCATAAAAGAGGAAGAAAAAAAGAAAAAAGAAGAAGAAACGAAAGATAAAAAAGACGACAAAAAATCGAAGAAAAAAGATAGCAAATCAAAAGACGATAAAAAAGAAGACAAAACAAAAACGCTTGAGTTTGATTGGGCAAATATGAAAGATAGAACCAAAAGATTAACGATTCACTCTTCTAGTTTGGGTGATGCTGTGCTGTCTAAAAAAGGTGATTTTTTATATTATTTAGCAAGTTTTGAAGGGAAATCAAATCTTTGGAGTACTAATTTAAGAACCAAAGAAACTAAAATGTTAATGCCTTTAAACACACGTTCTGGAAGTTTACAGTGGGATAAAGAAATGAAAAACCTTTATTTACTAAGCAGTGGAAGAATTACAAAATTAAATCCTGCAAGCAAAAAACGAGAAGGCGTATCTATAAAAGGTGAAATTTTATTAGATGAATACGCAGAAAGAAAAGCCATGTTCGATCATGTTTGGATTCGTACCAATGCTATTTTTTATCACCCAGATTTTCACGGAATCAACTGGAATATGATGAAAGAAGAATATCAAAAATATTTACCACACATTTCTAACGGTTATGAATTTTCTGAAATGTTATCAGAAATGTTAGGAGAATTAAACGTTTCTCATGCAGGTGCTGGTTACAGTGGCAGCAACGTTTCTAATGCAGATGCAACAGCATCTTTAGGTATTTTTATGGATTACGATTTTAAAGAAGACGGAATTTTAATTGATGAAATAATTTCAGGAGGGCCTTTAGACAAAGCCAAATTTAAAATTGAAAAAGGCAACATCATTACCAAAATAAATGGGGTTACCATTTCTAAAAATGAAGATTTAGCAAAATACTTGAACCGAAAATCAGGTAAATTTATGCTTTTAGAAGTTCTAGATCCGAAGACAAAAAAGACACAAATCATTACTGTTAAACCAATTTCTTTAGGTGCAGAAAGTAGATTATTATACAATAGATGGGTAAAAATTAATGAAAAAGAAGTAGAAAAAGAAAGTAATGGTCAATTAGGTTATGTGCATATTCCTGGTATGAGCGATGGTCCTTACAGAAGTATTTACCAAGATATGATGGGTAAATATTTTGATAAAAAAGGAGTAATTATAGATACTCGTTTTAATGGTGGTGGAGATTTAGTTGCAGATTTGGCCATGTTTTTTACAGGTGTTCCTTTTATAACTTATGCAACAGAAGCTAAAGTTGTGGGTGGAGAACCAACTTCTAGATGGACAAAACCAACACTTTCTATTTTTAACGAAAGTATGTATTCTGATGGACATTGTTATGCTTCTGGTTATACCGATTTAAAAATAGGAAAAACAGTTGGTATGCCAGTTCCTGGTACTTGTAGTTTTGCAGGTTGGGAAGGTTTACAAAATGGTGGCTATTGGGGTGTTGTGCCAGTTAGTGCTAAAAATAAAGCTGGAGAATGGATGGAAAATAACCAAACAGAACCAACAATTAAAGTTAAAAATATGCCTGGTAAAGTTGACAATGGAATTGATGAACAATTAATGCGTTCTATTCAAGAACTTTTAAATGATGTGAAATAAAATTATAGATTTTCATAAAAAAAAGCGAAACATTACAGTTTCGCTTTTTTTATTTTTTCACAAATAAATCATCTTTAATTTTGGGCAATTCTAAATGAAATTTTACCGCAATTAATCGAATAATTACGATTATAGAAGCTGAAATGATAAAAATAATATTTTCAGGAAATCCAAAATAAGAAAGACTTAAATAAAAAACTCCACCAACCAAACAGGCAGAAGCATAGATTTCTTTTTCAAAAATTAACGGAACTTTGTTTGTTAAAACATCTCTTAAAACACCTCCAAAAACGGCAGAAATCATCCCCATAATTATGGCAATAATTGGATGTAAATTAAAACTTAACCCTTTTTGTAAACCCAATAAAGTAAAAACACTTAACCCAATTGTATCAAACAAAAACAAGGTTTTACTTAAAAAAGCAATTTTACTTTTAAATAGAAAAGTTAAAACAACAGCAATTAAAATTGTCCATAAATAATTTAAATCGCCAATCCAATTGATAGGATGTGCATCAATTAAAACATCACGTAACATTCCACCACCAACAGCAGTAACAAATGCAATAATAATTACGCCAAATAAATCAAACTTTTTATCAGAAGCCACTAAGGCACCACTAATGGCAAATGCAAAAGTTCCTAATATGTCTAAAACATAAATTAGCTCCATTTACACAGTAACTTCTGTAAATTTGATGTTTAATTCTTTTTGAAGTTCGTGCACTCTTTCTAATTCGTAAGGTAAAACTAAAGCTAAAGAAACACCAGTTTTTCCTGCTCTTGCAGTTCTTCCACTTCTATGAGTATAGTAATCTGTTTGTTCTGGTAATTGATGATGAATTACAAACTCTAACGCTGCCACATCAATTCCACGTGCAGAAACATCCGTAGAAATTAAATACTGTAAACTTTCATTTTTAAAAGCACGCATTACTTTATCGCGTTCTTTTTGTTGCATATCTCCTTCTAAAGCTGCTGCAGAAAAACCTTCTTCTATTAATTGTTTGGCTAAATTTTGAGCACCAGCTTTTGTTCTACAGAAAATAATTCCTCTTTGCGATTGTCTTTTTTCAAGAAAAGTAATTATTAAATCTGTTTTTTCTTTAATAGTTGTTTTTACAAAATGATGTCTAATATTTTCATTTACCAAAGATTTAGGGTTTACCTCTATTCTTGGTGCATTTCCATCCATATAAGTTTTAATAATCTTCTTAATTTCTTCTGGCATAGTAGCCGAAAATAACCAAGTTTTTCTGTCGGATTTTGTTGTAAATTTTAAAATTCTATTTAAATCTTGTTTAAAACCCATACTCAGCATTTCATCAGCTTCGTCTAAAATAACGGTTTTTACATGGCTGATATCTACTGCTCCTCTTTCTATCAAATCAATTAATCTACCAGGAGTTGCAATAACAATATGCGTAGTTCTTTTTAGATTATTCATTTGACGATCAATCTTTTCACCTCCAAAAACAGCTTCTAAAAAGATACGATCATCTACATATTTAGTAAACTTGAATAATTGTTTTTTTATCTGTTGTACCAATTCTCTTGTAGGCGATAAAATTAAGGCTTGAATATGTTCTGATTTTGCATCTATTTGATGTAAAACTGGCAAACCAAAAGCAGCTGTTTTTCCAGTTCCTGTTTGTGCCAATCCAATAAAATCAGTTTTAGAATTTAATAAAATTGGTATTGCTTTTTCTTGGATTTCAGTTGGCTTAGAAATCCCTATTTCTTTTATTGATTTTATATAATCTTTATGAATTCCGAGTGCAGAAAATGTTGACATTGTTTCTTAATTTTGTGCAAAGATACTTTTATTAATGTGTAATAAAACAAATTACATAAATTGCTCAAAAAAAATGGTCTAAATTAATTTTAGATTTAGAAAGATTTTATCATTTAATTTTTAAAATTATAACGATTTAATTTAGCAATACTTTTAATACATCTTCTCTAATTCTTGCAGGTTTAAAGGTTTTAGCATTTAACATTGCCCAAACTGTTTTGGCTTTAACTAGCAAAACATCACCTTTATAAAACTCCATAAAACGTACAGAAGTAATTCCTTTGGTTTCTCCTACCCAAGTTTTTACAGTAATTTCATCGCCCAAACCCGCTTGTTTTAAATAATCTATTTCGTGCCTTACAACAACCCAAACGTATTGAGGCAATGGATGATCTTTGGTTAAAAAAGCCCAATGTTTTGTGGCAATGATATCCATCCATTTTACATAGACCAAGTTATTTACATGTTGTAAATTGTCTATATCATCCGTAGAAACTGTAATTTTTAACGTAAAAATGTTTTCTTTTTTATCCATTTTGGCAAACATAGAAATTTTAATAAACCTATAATAATTATTGATGATAGTTTTACAATAAGCTTCTTATTTATACTGATATTTGCAACTTCTTATGGCAAAATTAGCAAACGATTTAGGAACAGAAAAAATTGGTAGTTTATTAGTAAAACAAGCAGTACCAGCAACAATAGGAATACTTGTGATGTCTTTAAACATGATTGTAGACACCATTTTTGTTGGGCAATGGGTAGGTGTTTTGGCTATTGCAGCCATAACAGTTGTTTTACCAATTGCATTTTTAATTTCTTCTATTGGAATGGGAATTGGAATTGGAGGAAGTTCAATTATTTCTAGAGCTTTAGGTGCAGAAAACTCAGAAAAAGCTTTTTTAACTTTTGGTAACCAGATTTGTTTAACCCTTATTTTAGCCATTATTTTTGTTTTATTAGGTAACTTTTTTAGTGTACCAATTTTAAATTTATTTGGTGCTAAAGGTGATATTTTACCAATTGCATCAGAATATTTTGCCATGGTTATTTTTGGAGTGCCATTTTTGGCTTTTGCAATGATGGGAAACCCTGTAATTAGAGCAGAAGGAAAACCGAAATTTGCCATGTATGCAATGATAATTCCAGCAATTTTAAACATTGTTTTAGATATTGTTTTTATCAAATTTTTTGATTGGGGAATGACAGGTGCTGGTTTAGCCACTTCTATTTCTTTTGCAAGTATTGGTTTATATATTTTATATTTCTTTTTATCGAACAAAAGTGAACTAAAAATTATACCGAAAAATTTTGCTTTAGATGGTAAAATTGTTCGAGAAATTGTGGAATTAGGTGGAGTTTCTGTAGTAAGACAAGGTGCTATTAGTGTATTAATGATTGTTTTAAATTACTCACTTTTTACGTATGGTGGAGAAATTTCAATATCAATTTTTGGAATTATAAATCGTGTAATGATGTTTTCATTATCCCCAGTAATGGGTGTTTCTCAAGGATTTCTGCCTGTTGCAGGATTTAATATTGGCGCTAAAAAGAATGATAGAGTAAAAGAAACCATTAAAAAATCTATTTATTTTGGATCGATATTAGGTACTATCATTTTTCTCGCTATTATTCTATTTAAAGAGCAAGTAATTCAAATTTTTACAAATGATATTACCCTTTTACAAGAAACACCAAATGCAATGCTTATTGTGTTTATTGCAACTCCAATTATAACCATGCAATTAATTGGTTCTGCTTATTTTCAGGCTGCAGGAAAAGCGATGCCAGCTTTATTTTTAACACTTTTAAAACAAGGAATTTTCTTAATTCCTTTGGCATATATTTTACCCAAATATTATGGTGTTGCTGGGGTTTGGTGGTCTTTCCCAATAGCAGATATTTTATCTACTTTAGTAACTGTTTTGGTTTTAAAAAGAGAGGTTGATAAGAATTTGATTTCTGCTTAGTTTTAAAACAGACTCCTTTTAGGTAGAAACTCGGTAAAATTTGTTTTTATATCTTTTAACTAAATCAAAGACTCACCATTTAAATTAGTCGTTAAAATATCGCTAAACAGATTAAAAAATGGCCGTAAAGCTTTAAAACTTTCATCTACTTGATCTATAAAATCTTCTGATAAAACTTCTGCATCTGTAAAGTTTTTGGTGGCAATAAAACCTTTTTTACGTAATAAATCTACATCTGGATGTGCTTTATCAAAACCTCTTGGAGCCGTTTTTAATTCGCTAAAACTATCAAATTTATTTCCAAAATGTTTTTGATAAGTTGCATCTTCTAAAATTTCTCTAATTTCTGATGCATCTTGTTCTATTTCTTTTCTAATTCTGAATAAATCGTCTTTGTTGGGTTCCCAAAATCCGCCAGCTAAAAAAGATTCTCCTGGTCTTATTCTTAAAAAATAACCACCTCTTAAGGCTGCACCTAGTCTAGAATATGAGTTTGCAAAATGTGCTTTATAAGGTGTTTTATCATTAGAAAAGCGAACATCTCTATAAATACGCATCATCTTTGATTTTTCAATTTCATCATGAGCAGATAATTTATCATGTATAGCAGCAAAAACGGCTTTTGCATTTTGTTGAGCTTGGGTATATCTTGGTTTGTGTTCTGCAAACCAGTCTCTATTATTATTTTTATGTAAATCTTTTAAAAATTGAAAAGTCGATTTTTCGAGTTGCATACTTATGAAATTTAAAACTTCAAGTTACAAAATAGATTTGTAACTTCGATTTTGAAATGCATCAAAAAACAAAAGACATTCAAAAAAGATATGAAGGTTTTTTACAAACTGCTAGTTTGTGGAAAAATAATGATGTGTATGGATTACATCAATTTAAAATTGAATCTAAAACTGTAAAAATTGATTTAGAAATTGATGAAAAATTACGACTTGGTAAATATATTGAACGTTTTGTTTCTTATCAATTAGAACAAGAAAAAGATATTAATATACTTTGTGAGAACATCCAAATTCAGCAAAACAAAATAACGTTAGGCGAGTTGGATTGTATCATCAAAAAAGATGAAAACCCTATTCATTTAGAAATTATTTATAAGTTTTATTTGTTTGATGACTCTGTTGGAACTACTGAAATTGAACATTTTATTGGCCCAAACAGAAAAGATACTTTAGTTGAAAAACTAACTAAACTGAAAGAAAAACAATTGCCACTACTCTACTCTAATGAATGTAAAAGTTATTTAGAGAGCATCCAATTATCATCAGAAAAAATAACTCAGCAAGTGTATTTTAAATCACAATTATTTGTGCCTTACTCTTATAAAAATATGCAATTAAAAACTTTGAATAATGATTGTATTTGTGGTTTTTACATCAACCAAAAAGAACTAAAAACATTTAATGATTGTAAGTTTTTTATCCCCAATAAAAAAGATTGGTTAATGATACCACATCAAAATGTAAAATGGTTAAATTTTACTGATTTTAAAGAAAAATCTGCAGAATATTTAGCTAGAAATTTCTCTCCTCTTTGTTGGTTAAAACAGAAAAATGGAGAGATAAAAAAGATGTTTTTGGTTTGGTGGTGATTCATGATAAACAAAAAAGAGAACCCATAATTGAGTTCCCTTTTTTGTTTTTATTAAAGTTATAACTTAACTAGTTATTCCCTTCTTTTTTATCCTCTTTAGAAACTTTGTTCCAAATTTTAATTTCGTCAGTTTCAGAAACTCCGTCTAAAATTTCTACGTTTACGCCATCAGTAGTCCCTAATTTTAAAGTTCTTTTTTCAAAAGTACCTTCGCCAGTTTTTACTTCTACATAAGGTTCTTCTGTCTTTTTATCAAACTTTAATAACGCTTCTTTTATGGCTAAAACACTGTCTTTTTTCTCTAAAATAATATCAGCATTTGCACTATAACCAGCTCTAATAAAATACTCATCATCTAAAGAAACATCAGCTTTAATTTTAAACTGAACAGCACCAGATTCTTCTGTACCTTTAGGTGCTATAAAATTTAATTTAGCTGGAAATTTTTTCCCTTCAATAGCCCCTATAGAAACTTCAATATCAGAACCGCTTACCAATTTACCAACTTCAGATTCATCTACTTTTCCTTCAAAAATCATTTTGCTCATATCTGCAATAGATGCAATTGTTGTACCTGCATTAAAGTTGTTCGATTGTATAACTTGGTCTCCTTCTTTAACCGGAATTTCTAAAATAGTTCCAGAAATTTGAGCCATAATATTGGTATTTGCAGAACCACCTGTGCCAGCAGAACCTTTTTTAATGATTAAATAATCGTTCTCTGCATTTCTTAAATCTTGTTTGGCTTGGTTATAAGTTAACTCAATTTGTTCAAATTCTTGTCTAGAAATTACACCTTTATCAAATAAATTTTTATTTCTATCGTATTGCGTTTTTGCGTTGTTTACACGTATTTTTGTATTGTCTACTCTACCTTTAGCACTAATTAAAGATTGCTCATTAGGCACAACTCTTACAGTTGCAATTAAATCGCCTTTTTTAACTTCAGAACCTTCAAGTAACATTATTTTATCAATAATACCTGTTATTTGTGGCTTAATTTCAATTTCTTCTAATGGAGTAACTTTACCTGTAGCCACCGTTTTTTTAACAATTGTTGTTTTAAAAGGAGTTTCAGTTTCATATTGTACAATACTCGTTTTGTTCTTTTTTCCGAACCAAATTAATGCTGCAATAAAACCTATTGCTATGATAATTAAAATAATTTTTGCTCTTTTACTCATGATTTAGTTGATTGATTTTCTTTATTCTTCTCTTAATGCTTCTATTGGTTTTACTACTGTTGCCATGTGTGCAGGTATTAAACCGATCATTGTACCTAATACTATTAATGTGGCAAATGCTATAAAAATAATTGGGATGTTTACTGTAGGATTTATTAATGTGGCGTCTTCTCCTTGACCAAAAAAATGATCTATTAAAAATAAAACTAAACTACCAAAAATAATACCCAACATACCAGCTACTGTGGTTAAAAAAACAGATTCTAAAATTATTTGTTGACGGATACTTTTTGGAGTTGCTCCTAAAGCTCTACGAATTCCGATTTCTTTTGTACGTTCTTTTACGGTAATTAAAAGGATATTACCAATGGCAAAAACACCTGCTATTAAAGTGGCAATACCTACAAACCAAGTTAAGAACTGCATACCTGTTAAAAAGCCAGTTACTTTACCTATTTCTTTACCTAGATTTACACTACCAAAAGCTTTTTTATCTTCTGGGTGTACTTTGTGTAAACCTTTTAAGGTTAACAGAATATCTTGCTCCATCTGTTCTATATTAGTACCAGGAAAAGCGGTTATCATCATCCAATCTACTTTATTGGCAGTGTTGTATACTTTTTTAAAAGTTGTAAATGGTATATAGGCACAATCTCCATCAAAATTTATTGTATTAGAAGGTTTATAAACCCCAATTACTTTGTAATTTATGCTATTAATTTTTATATAATCGCCTATTGGCATAACATCTTTATCAAATAATTGCTTGTACATATCTTCTGATATAACTGCAACTTTTGCATTAGTTTGTATATCGTTTTCATTTAAAAAACGACCATAAATTAATGACTTTTTTTGTATTTGATCTAATACAGGATAATCTCCACTTACTCTAAAATCACCTGATTTAAACTCATGAATAACTAAATTATTCGTTTGATTTCTAGGTGCTAACAATCTAATTTCATTAGAATACTCAGATTTTAACACCTCAATATCATTCATTGTTAAACGAAATCTTCTGCCTTTTTGAAATCCTTTAAAAGGAGTATCTGTAGATTGTGTCCAAACAAAAACACTATTGGTTGCAAAATTTCCAAACAGTTTATTAAAACCATTTTCCATACCTCTTGCTGCACCTAAGAGCACAACCAAAAGAAAAATACCCCAAAGTACACCAATAATAGTAATTATGGTTCTCATTTTATTTTTACGGATGCTTCCGTAAATTTCTTGCCAAGTATCTGAATCAAATAAAAACTTCATAATTAATCTGCTCTTAGTGCTACAATTGGTTTAATATTTGCTGCTCTTTTTGCGGGTACGTAACCAGCAATTAATCCTGATAAGATTAAAATAATTGTAGCTCCTACTACAATTCCTGTGCTTACACTTGGATCTTTTATAAAATAATCTTCTTCTAAACTATCACCAATTAAACTTAAAATATAAGTACCAATAGATAAACCTATATAACCTGCTATGGTTGTAATTAATACAGATTCTTGCACTACCATTGCAACTATAGAAGAAGGTTTGGCTCCTAATGCTTTTCTAATTCCAAATTCTTTGGTTCTTTCTTTAATTACAAAAATCATAATGTTAGAAATACCTATAATACCAGCAACCAAAGTTCCTGAACCAATTAATACTACAATGGCATATAAAACACCCATAAACTGACCAATTCCTTTATTTGCTTCTGCCATGTTTCTTACAGAAAGTGCACTTTGATCATCTGGGTGAATATTTAATTTACTACGTAAATCGCGCTCCATTTTATTTCCAAAAGAAACAGCTGCATCTAAACTTAAGTTAGGGTCGTAACCTAGTGCCATTTGACTAATGTAATCGTTATTACCATAAATCATTTGAGCTGTAGACAAAGGGATAAAAGCTTTACGTTCTTCATTATCTCCTCCTTCATCAGAAAAAATACCAATAATTAAATAAGAACTTCCATTTACATTTAAACGTTTACCTAAGGCTGGTCTTTCTCCGAACAAATCTTCTTTTATTAAACGACCTATAACTATAACTTTAGACTTTTCTTTTATGTCTCTTTCGTTTACATACCTTCCTTCATCAATTATTGTTTTTTCTATAAATTGATGATCAGGATGTATGGCCATAACACTGTAAGTGTCTGCCTTACTCTTATATTTTAAATTAAAATTTTTGTAAATTCTTCCAGATTGGTATTGTAATTTATTACCAAACTCATCTTTTACAAAATTGTAATCATCATTTTTTAGTTGAATTCTTCTACCTGTTTGCAAACCTTTGTATGGTTTAGAAGTTTTCCATACTCTAACAAACATTGAGTTTTGAGCATCATCTGCAAAAGCACCTTTAAAAGAATTACTTAAACCACTAACAATACCAAAAAGTAAGGTAAATAATAAAATTGCAAAAGCAACTGTAAAACCAGACATTACAGAACGTAATCTGTTTTTATTAATACTTTGAAAAATTTCTCTCCACCTGTCTAAATCAAACATAATTATACTACTTTAGACGCTTTGGTTAATTCATCACTAATTATAAGACCATCTTTTAAGCGTACAATTCTTTTGGTTTGTTCTGCAACTTCTTCTTCGTGTGTAATTACAAAAACCGTCATTCCTTCATCATTAATATCTTTTAATAAATCCATTACAGAATCTGTTGTTGTAGAATCTAATGCTCCTGTTGGTTCATCAGCTAAAACTACTTTTGGTTTGGTTACTAAAGCTCTGGCAATAGCAACACGTTGTTTTTGCCCTCCAGAAAGTTCGTTTGGCAAATGATTTGCCCAATCTTTTAAACCTACTTTTTCTAAATAGTCTAAGGCCATTTTTAAACGATCTTTTCTATTCATTCCTTTATAATACAAAGGTAAAGCAACGTTTTCTAAAGCGGTTTTGTATGAGATAAGATTAAAAGACTGAAAAATAAATCCTAAGAATTTATTTCTTAAAAGTGCTGCTTTTTTTTCGTTCATATCTTTAATTAGCTGACCATTTAAATAATAATCACCTTCGTCATGAATGTCTAATAGACCAACAATATTTAATAATGTAGATTTTCCTGAACCAGAAGAACCCATAATAGAAACAAACTCGCCTTCTTTTATGTGTAAATCAATTCCTTTAAGTACGTGCAAAGAATCTTTTCCTATTGGATAAGATTTGTGTAGTTTTTCTATTCTAATCATTTGGTTTGGTTAATTTAACTACTAAAGTATTGAATGCGAATGATAGCCTTTATTAATTTTATGTTAAAAGCATTTCTCAATACAAATACATCCATAAGACGTAACAAATAAAAAAATGTTACAAGGTTTTTTAAAAAAAGTTAAAGTAATTTTGTTTTTTTACTTTTTGTTGTGAATTTATGATTGATATTCCTTTAAATAAAAAACTCATTCTTTTTGATGGTATTTGTAATCTATGCAATAATTCCGTTTTAAAAGTTATAAAATACGATAAAAAAGACATCTTTGTTTTTGCTGCATTGCAATCGGAAACAGGAATTGAAATTACAAATCAACTGCATATTGATACTCAGAAAATTGACAGCATTATTTTATACGAACCAGGTGTATCTTATGAAATAAAATCTACAGCAGCTTTAAACATAATGAACGATTTTGGTGGAATCTGGAAAATAACCCAATTAGGATTTCTTTTTCCAGAATCTTTCAGAGATTTTATATATGATGTTATTGCAAAAAACAGATACAAATGGTTTGGTAAAAAAAAAAATTGTATGATACCAACCAAAGAATTAAAAGTTAAATTTTTAGACTAAAATGAAAATACCAAAAGAAATTAAATGCGTTATTTTTGATATGGATGGAGTAATTATAGACTCAGAAGAAATTCATAAAAAAGCATACTACGAAACATTTACGTCTGTTGGGGTTGATGTATCTCCAGAACTTTATAAAACACTCACAGGATCATCAACCATAAATACATTTCAGAGGTTAATAGCGCATTACAACTTAGATTTAAATCCAGAAGATTTAGTGATCGATAAAAGAAAACGTTATGTAAATTTCTTTGAAAACGATCCTAATTTACATTTAGTTGATGGCGTAGAAGATTTAATTAAATATTGTTATCAAAAAGGATTAACTTTAGTGTTGGCATCATCATCAGCAATGGTAAATATTGATAGAGTTTTTAATCGTTTTAATTTAAACCAATATTTTAATGCTAAAATTAGTGGCGCAGATTTAACTGAATCTAAACCCCATCCAGAAATCTTTGAAAAAGCAGCAATTTTAGGAAAAACACCTAAAGAAAACTGTATTGTTATCGAAGATTCAGACAATGGAATTAAAGCTGCAAATGATGCTAGAATTTTTGTTTTTGGATTTAAAAATCCTATGGTTGCAGATCAAACTTTAGAAAATGCTGATTTTGTTATAGACGATTTTAAGACTTTAAAAAATTATTTGTAATCTTATTTTTTACCCAAATAATCTTCAATATCTTTTATTTGATATTCTAAAGCTTGTGCAGAAATTTGAATTTCTTTAATCAATAAAGCTAAAGAGATTAGCAACAAAATTAATCCTAAACCAAAAGCCCAAACAGCTATAATGTAAAAATCGATATAAATTAAAAACATTGTTAACACACAGAATAACAAACTTGTAATACCAAAAATTTGCATGTATCGTGTTAAATTTAAACGAATTCTTAAGTTTTTAATTTGCCTTAATAAAGAATCGTCATTATTCTCTAAATATTTTGCGTGTAAATTTCGAATTACAGAAGCATATGCCAAAAATCGATTGGTATAAGCCAACATAATTAAAGAAATTGCAGAAAAAAGTAAAGCTGGTGTGGTTAATGTAAGTTGTTCCATATAACATCAAAATTAAAGAATATTTTCTATCTAAGGTAAGCTTTAATTTTTTCTCTATTTTTGATTTATGAAAAAACTTCTATTTTTATTCACTTTTGTTTTTTGTACTGTATTGTCCGCTCAAAAACTACCCAATGGTTTTGTGTATTTGAGTGATATTGATGCATCCATTCAAAAAGAATTACGTTATTTAAGTACAAATAATTTTATTGGTAAACCTATAGAGGGTTACATCAACAATTGTGTTATAGTTAGTAAAGAAACTGCAAATGCTTTAAAAAAAGTACAAACTGTATTAACAGCAAAAGGTTTAAGTCTTAAAATTTTTGATGCTTACAGACCACAACAAGCTGTAGATCATTTTGTAAAATGGGCAAAAGTTTTGAATGATACGTTAATGAAGCAACAATATTATCCTAGAATACCGAAAGCACAATTATTTAACTATGGTTATATCGCTTCAAAGTCTGGACATACAAGAGGAAGCACTGCAGATTTAACTATTGTTGATCTAAAAACTGGAAAGGAATTGGATATGGGCAGCCCTTATGATTTTTTTGGTGTAGAATCTCATCCTTTTTTTGATAAACTCACAAAAAAACAAAAAGAGAATCGCATGCTTTTAAGAAAAGTAATGCTAAACAATGGTTTTAAACCTTATGATAATGAGTGGTGGCATTTTACTTTACAAAATGAACCTTTTCCTAAAACCTATTTTAATTTTCCTATTGAGTAATAATTTTAACAAAACTGAAACAGCATCAACTAAAATCGGCATTATATTTGTAACTAAGTTGGTAGAAAATTAAAAATATGAAATTCGTTTTAAAAACTTTATCTATAATTTTTTGTGTTTGTTTTAGCACAAAAGTAGCTGCGCAATTAGACACCAACAAAGGCACAACTGAAAAAGGCGATAAAAAATCGATTGTTTTAAAGAATGCCAAAAAAGTAAATCAGCCAAAATCCATTGAATTAAATGGTAGTAATGGTTTTGAAAAAGCTTTTGAAGCAGAAAAAGAGAAGTTAAAAAAACAGCAAAAAGAAGATTATTTAAAAAACAAGGGCATACTAACACAAGCTAAATTAAATGAGCAACGTTTTTTAAAATCTTTTAAAAAAATAAACGGTCAATATATTATACCAAAAATCGATCAAGATTTAGGTAGTTTTAGAACCAGTGCTAAAAGTGTAAATATTATATGTAGAGATTTTCAATATCCTGATGGAGACAGAGTTACCATTTATGTAAATGATGTTCCGTTAATTTACAACATTCTCTTAAAAACCAGTTATCAAAAATTCAACATTCCTTTAAAAGTTGGTCTCAACAAAATTGCATTTAAAGCATTAAATCAAGGTACATCTGGGCCTAATACTGCTGCTTTTAAAGTCTATAATGATGCAGGAATGCTTATTTCTGCCAACGAATGGAATTTAGCTACAGGAGCTAAAGCTACAATCATAATTGCAAAAGATAAATAATCTAAAAAATACTGCATTTTTTTATCATAAATTTTAAAACACAAGTTTTTTTATTCTTTATAAAACCATTATTTTTGTCGTTAAGATTATTTGCGTAAGTTTATAATCTAACAAAAAATAACAACAAACACTAAAGAATGAAAAAAATCACCAAACAGACCTATTTAGATTGGTACAAAGACATGCTTTTCTGGCGTAAGTTCGAAGACAAACTAGCCTCGGTTTACATTCAGCAAAAAGTAAGAGGTTTCTTACACCTGTATAATGGACAGGAAGCTATTTTAGCAGGCGCATTACATGCAATGGATTTATCGAAAGATAAAATGATTACAGCCTACAGAAACCACGTACAACCTATTGGTATGGGAGAAGATCCTAAACGTGTTATGGCAGAATTGTATGGTAAAGCCACAGGTACCTCTAAAGGAATGGGTGGTTCTATGCACATTTTCTCTAAAGAATTTGGTTTTTATGGTGGTCATGGAATTGTTGGTGGTCAAATACCTTTAGGAGCAGGAATTGCGTTTGGAGACAAATATAAAGGTAGTGATGGTGTTACGTTAACTTGTTTTGGTGATGGTGCTGCAAGACAAGGTTCTTTACACGAAGCTTTTAATATGGCTATGTTATGGAAATTACCTGTAATATTTATTGTTGAAAACAATGGATATGCAATGGGTACTTCTGTAGAAAGAACTGCAAACCACACAGATATCTGGAAATTAGGTTTAGGTTACGAAATGCCTTGTGGACCTGTAGATGCAATGAATCCTGTAAAAGTTGCAGAAGCAATTGATGAAGCGATTCAAAGAGCAAGACGTGGAGATGGACCAACTTTCTTAGAAATGAAAACCTATAGATATAGAGGTCATTCAATGTCTGATGCGCAACACTACAGAACTAAAGACGAAGTAGAAGAGTACAAAAAAATAGATCCAATAACACAAGTAAAAGACATCATCTTAGAAAAAGGTTACGCAACTGAAGATGAAATTGCTGTTATTGATAAAGAAGTGAAAGATAAAGTGAAAGAATGCGAAAAATTCGCAGAAGAATCTCCATATCCAGAAACTCAACAATTATATGATATGGTTTATGAACAAGAAGATTATCCTTTTATAAGTTAAGATATGGCTACAGTAATAAATATGCCGCGTTTAAGTGACACCATGGAAGAAGGTGTTGTGGCACAATGGTTAAAAAAGGTTGGTGATAAAGTTGAAGAAGGCGATATTTTAGCTGAAATTGAAACAGATAAAGCTACAATGGAGTTTGAATCTTTCTATGAAGGAACTTTATTACACATTGGTATTCAAGAAGGAGAAACCTCTCCTGTAGATAAACTTCTAGCCATTATTGGTGAAGAAGGTGAAGATATTTCTGCCCTTTTAAATGGCGAATCTGCTCCTGAAACAGAAGAACCAGCTGCAGAAGAAGCTAAAGAAGAAACAACTTCAGAAACCTCAAGCTCAGATAATGTTGCTATTCCAGAAGGAGTTAATGTTATTGCAATGCCTCGTTTAAGTGATACCATGACTGATGGTACAGTTGCAACTTGGTTAAAAAAGGTTGGAGATAAAGTTGAAGAAGGTGATATTTTAGCCGAAATTGAAACAGATAAAGCAACTATGGAATTTGAGTGTTTCTACGAAGGAACAATCTTACACATAGGCGTACAAGAAGGTGAAACTGCACCTGTAGATAGTTTACTTACAATTATTGGCCCAGAAGGAACAGATGTTTCAGCAATTATAGCCAATGGTGGTAATGCTCCTGCACCTGCTGCAGAAGAAAAATCTGCTCCAAAAGCTGAAGAAAAGAAAACAGAAAAACCTGCTGCTAAAGTAGAAGAAGCAAAACCTGCAGCAACTACTACTACTTCTAATGGTCGTGTATTTGCGTCTCCATTAGCTAAGAAAATTGCTGCTGATAAAGGGTTTAATCTTGCTGATATTTCTGGTTCAGGAGAAAATGGTAGAATCATTAAAAAAGATGTAGAAAACTTTACACCTGCTGCTAAAGTAGAAGCAAGTACTGCAACAACTACTGTTATTGCTGCTGGTGAAGAAAAATCTGAAGAAGTTAAAAACTCTCAGATGCGTAAAGCAATTGCAAAATCTTTAGGTAACTCTAAATTTACTGCTCCAGATTTCAGTTTAAATATTGAGGTTGATATGGACAATGCAATGGCTTCTAGAAAAACCATAAATGCAATTCCAGATGTAAAAGTATCATTTAATGATATGGTTGTAAAAGCATGCGCAATGGCTTTAAAGAAACATCCACAAGTTAATACTTCTTGGTCTGATGCAAATACTATTTATCACAGTCATATTCACGTTGGTGTTGCTGTTGCCGTAGATGATGGTTTATTAGTACCTGTAATTAAACAGACAGATACGTTAAGCTTAACGCAAATTGGTGCTGGTGTTAGAGATTTAGCTGGTAAAGCAAGAAATAAGAAATTAGCTCCTGCAGAAATGCAAGGAAGTACGTTTACAGTTTCTAACTTAGGTATGTTTGGTATTCAGAATTTTAATTCGATTATCAACCAACCAAATTCAGCTATTTTATCTGTAGGTGCAATTGTACAAAAACCTGTAGTTAAAGACGGACAAATTGTTGTTGGTAATACAATGAATTTAACATTAACTTGCGACCACAGAACTGTAGATGGTGCTGTAGGTGCTCAGTTTTTACAAACTTTAAAAACATTTATCGAAAACCCTGTTACAATGTTAGCATAGTTTTTCTTTAAAATTTATAAATTAAAAACCTAAACTTAATAGTTTAGGTTTTTTTTGTACACCATATTATCAATGTACAGTTTTTGTTTTGTGCAAATCATTGTATTCTTAAACTTTAAAATTAAATTTGAGAACCTATGAATTAAAAATCATAATCTATCAAAGGAATGTTTAAAGCTAAAAAAATCAAAAACTTTTTTCTTAAGGATAAAAGTGTACCACTCCACTTAATTATTTTTATTTTTTTAATCAACTGTTTTGTAGCACATACACAAGTTGATTTTATTAAAGAACGAAATCATATTCAACTTACAGATTGGAAATTTCAAAAGGGAATTTTTTACAAAGGAGAAGCTAAAAACTTTAACGATGCCAATTGGCATCACGTTAAAATACCACACACCTACTCTATGGATGCCATTAATGATGTTGGTTACTATCGAGGAATTGCATGGTATCGTTCAAATATCAACATCCCATTTTCAATGGTAAACCAGCGTGTTTTTATTCGTTTTGAAGGTGTAGGTCAAGAAGCCACAATTTTTGTAAATGGTAAAAAAATTGGTGCACATTCTGGAGGTTATGCAGCTTTTTGCTTCGAAATTACAGATGCCATAGAAATAGGAAAATCGAATATAATTGCAGTAAAAGCAAGTAACGCTCCTAATTACAAACGCATACCTGTTAATGATGTTTTGTTTAATCATTATGGAGGAATTTATAGACCAGCACAGATTTTTTCTACGCCAAAATTCAATATTTCACCAATATTTAATGCATCATCAGGTGTTTTTGTAGAACTTAAAGAAAAAACAAATAATATTGCTAAAATTGAAGTTAGAACACACATCACAAATAAAAGTGAACAAGACAATCTTACCATAAACTACAATATTATAGATGCCAATAAAAAGGTTATTAAAACTTTATCGAAAGTAATTGATGTTCATCAAAAAGAAAATGTTGTTCGCCAATTGATAGATATCCAAAATCCGATTTTATGGAATGGCAGAAAAAAACCATATGTATATACAGTAGAAGTTACTTTAAGTGATGGAAAATCTTCTGATAAAATAAAACAAAATTTTGGTATACGAACTTTTAAAGTAGATGCAGAAAAAGGGTTCTTTTTAAACGAAGAACCATATAGAGTTTATGGTGTTGCAATGCATCAAGAATGGCAACAAGTTGGGCCTGCACTATCTGTTGAAAATCATAAAAAAGATATGGAAATTGTTGATGAAATTGGTGCTACAGGATTGCGTTTATCTCATTATCAACATTCTGAAACAACTTATAATGCTGCTGATGAATTGGGTTTATTAGTTTGGACAGAAATTCCTTTTGTACATGATTATAGTGGTCGAGAAAATAAAAATGCCAAACAGCAATTAACAGAATTAATTTATCAAAACTACAATCATCCTAGTATTTTTTCTTGGGGATTATGGAACGAAGTAAGAGCTTGGAGTAGCCCAAATGAACCTTGTGTGCTTTTAACCAAAGAGCTTAATAAACTAGCACATCAACTAGACAAAAGTCGTTATACAGTTTCTGCTAGCGATCGTGGAATGGAATCAAATATGGGTAATATTTCTGATTTACAAGCATGGAATAAATATTATGGTTGGTATTATGGAGAATATGCTGATATGGCAAAATGGTTGGATGAATCTAGAATTAAATATCCAAAAATAGAATTAGCCATAAGCGAATATGGTGTTGGAGGCAATATTTATCAGCAAAATAGTAAACTATTAGAAAAACCTTTGGGTAATTATTTTCCTGAGCCTGTGCAAACAAAATACCATGAAGTAACCTGGAAAATTATCAAAGAGCGTCCTTTTATTTGGTCTTCTTTTATTTGGAATATTTTCGACTTTTCTGTGGCTGGCTGGAATAGAGGTGGAATTAAAAACTTAAATCACAAAGGTTTAGTCACTTTCGATAGAAAAGTTAAAAAGGATGCTTTTTACTTTTACAAAGCAAATTGGAGTGAATCGCCTGTTTTATACATTGCAGAATTGAGAAACAATAAAAGAACCGAAGCTAAAACTGAAGTAAAAGTTTTTACGAATTTAAACAAGGTAACTCTTACTGTAAATGGGAAAAAAATTGCTACTAAAAAACAATCCAATGATCTAAATACCATCATTTTTAACGATGTTTTACTAAAAAAAGGAAGCAATCTAATTAAAGTAACAAGTAATAAAGGCAAAGAAACTTTTAGCCATGAGGCTGAGTGGATTTTATCAAACTAAAAAAAATGAGAACTATATTAGTAGTGTGTTTTGTTGTATTATTTTACAATTGTTCGCAACAAAAAAAGGAAGAAGAAGCATTAAAAAATCAAAAACCATTTCCTTTAAAAGTAGAAAATGTAGCAAAAGACAGAATTATGAGTGCTGCCATGAAAAGAGCTTTTCAGCATTACGAAGCACCAAGAATGTTAGACAATGAGCTGTATACCAATTTTAAATATACCGAATTAAAAGGTTTTGATTACAACAATGGTAATGGAACCATCAGCAGAAGAGATCCATCTAAAATTATTTACGAAAATGGTAAATATTATGTGTGGTACACCTATAGAAATACACCTACTGAACCAAAAGGAAAAGGAAATGCGAATGATACAATACCTTCTACAGACTGGGATTTAGCCGAAATTTGGTACGCAACTAGTCAAGATTGTTTTACTTGGGCAGAACAAGGTGTTGCTATAAAAAGACCAGAAAAACCAAAACCTGGATGGCGTTCTGTAGCTACTGCAGATGTTTTAAAATTTAAAGATAAATATTACTTGTATTATCAAGCTTTTAATGCGCCAAGTGGAACTTACGATAACAAAAAAGATGCTTACGACATTTGTCCTGTTGCCATGTCTTGGTCAGATTCACCTGATGGACCTTGGACACCTGTTAATGAAATTGTAATTCCTTTTGGAGAAAGTAACGAATGGGATTGGAGAGTAATTCACGATCCAATGCCATTAGTACACAATGGAAAAATATATTTATACTATAAATCGGGTATGGATGATCGTGATAAAAATAGAAAACATTGGGATTGTTGGGGACTTGCAATTGCAGATCAACCAGAAGGACCTTTTAAAAAACATCCTTTAAGTCCGGTGATGAATTCTGGACACGAAACCATCCTTTTTCCTTTTAGAGAGGGTGTTGCTGCAATTGTGGGTACAGATGGTTTAGAGCATTATACCATACAATATGCTAAAGATTGGGTAAACTTCGAAATTGCCTCAGTTACGCAATTATTACCCACTGCTGCAGGTGTGTATTCTAAAGATGCTTTTACAGATAACCCAAATGCAGACGGAATTACGTGGGGCCTCTCCCATTTTATAAACGCAGGTAATAATTGGAAAAAAATGTATTCTAAATTAGGAAGATTCGATTGTGATTTAAGTCAATCTACTAATGATCCAAGTATGAAAAAATCACATATTTTATTACCAAACGATTTGTATTTTTCACAGGGATTATCAAAAAAACAAAAAGAAAGAATACGTAAAGAGAATTCTAATTAAGTCAAAACTTTCAGAATCAACTTTTTTTGTATTACTTGCAGTTTCATATAAATGAGCATTAATGGAGCCTAGCATAAGAATCTTAAAAAAGAAAAAATTAATTGGTTATCACCTAAAAATGAGCATTATCAACAATAAAACTGGAATGCTTTGGGGTAAATTTGCACCAACAATTAAAGAAATAAAAAATAAGGTGGATACTAATAAATTTTCGATGCAAGTGTATGACGCTTCTTATTTCGAAACTTTTAATCCTACAAAAGAATTTGAAAAATGGGCAGCTGTAGAAGTTTCAAGTTTTAATGAAGTTCCTGATGATTTAGAAACTTATAATTTAATTGGTGGTGACTATGCTGTTTTTCACTACAAAGGATCGAATACTGAGAGTTTTCAATTTTTTGAATACATTTTTAAAACCTGGTTACCAAATTCTGACTATCAACTAGACCATAGACCACATTTTGAACTTTTAGGCGATAAATACAAAAACAACGATGTAAATTCAGAAGAAGAAGTTTGGATTCCTATTAAAAGAAAATAGTCTTTACAATTTAATGTTGTGCAATTATAGTTTCTTCCTTTTCTTGTATTAACCTCATTGTTAATCGATTAAAACGAACAAACAATAAAACTGAAGCTGTAGACAAACCTGCTAACAAGCCTAACCAAATACCAAAACTACCATACATGTCTTCTTTTCCTAAAAAGTAAGAAACAGGAAAACCAACACACCAATAAGAAATAAAAGTTAATATTGTTGGTATTTTTACATCTTGCAAACCACGCAAAGCTCCTAAAACTACCACCTGAATACTATCCGAAATTTGAAAAATTGCAGCAGCCAACAATAATTTTGATGCTATAGAAATTACCTCCATATTATCTACATAATTAACAGCATCATCTAAATCAACATAAATTTTTGGTAAAACTTGATGGAATAAAAAGAAAAAAGTCGCAAATATAGTCGCAAAAATAATCCCTAGTAAAAAAATAGAAAATGCTATTCTACGCAATTCTTTAAAATTTTGTAATCCTTTTTGGTTACCCACTCTAATCATAGAAGCCACACTTAAACCCATTGCCACCATAAATGTCATAGAAGATAAGTTTAACGCAATTTGATTGGCTGCCTGCGGATTTTTACCCAATAAACCACTCAACCAAATGGCTGCTGTAAAAATAGCCACTTCAAAAAACATTTGCATAGCGCTTAAAGACCCCAAATTGATGATTTTTTTTATCATTAAAATGTCTAAAACAAAAAATTTTAAATTGCTGATAATTCTTTTTGAACGCGCTTTATTTTTTAACAAAAGCCATAAGTAAATCACCATAATAATTCGCGATGCTAAAGTACCGTAAGCAGCACCAACAACGCCCATTTCTGGAAAACCAAACTTTCCAAAAATGAATAAATAATTCAATACAACATTTACAATATTGGCAATTAATGTAGCATACATTGGGTATTTGGTCATAGACATACCATCACTAAATTGTTTAATGGCCTGAAAAATAATTAACGGAATTAAAGAAAAAGCCACTAAATTTAAATACGGAATTGCCAAAGCCACAACCTCTTCTGGTTGTTGCATAAAGTGCATTAAAGGTTTTGCAAAAAAGACCATTAAAAACAATAAAATACCCAAAGAAGTGCATAAAAAGAGTCCGTTTTTAAAAGTTGCTCTTGCTTGTTCTAAATTATCAGAAGCATCTGCTTCTGCAATTAAAGGTGTAATTGCAGTAGAAAAACCTATACCAATAGACATGGCAATAAACATAAAACTATTCCCCAAAGAAACTGCTGCCAATTCTGCAGTACCCAGTTGCCCAACCATTATATTATCTATAAAAGCAACAAAAGTATGCCCAAGCATCCCTAACATTACAGGCGCTGCAAGTTTCCAATTGTATTTAAATTCTGATGTATATTGTGTAAGTTTCACTTTAACTAAATGGTTTTTCGACTGCGAAGATACATATTACAAACTCTTTTTTTAAGGAGAACTTCACAGTTTTGCGTCCAATTTTTGAATAAAAAATATTACTTTTGATAAAAACCAAAATCAACAAAAATGGCAGAAATTACATTAAAAGGAAACCACATTAACACAGTAGGTTCTTTACCAGAAATAGGATCTAAAGCAGCAGATTTTAAATTAACAACAGTAGATTTATCTCAAAAAAGTTTATCAGATTTTGCAGGTAAAAACATCATTTTAAACATTTTTCCGAGTGTAGATACAGGTACTTGTGCAACTTCTGTTAGAGAATTTAACAAAAAAGCAGCCGATTTAGAAAACACAGTGGTATTGTGTGTTTCTAGAGATTTACCATTTGCACAAGGTCGTTTCTGTGGTGCAGAAGGTATTGACAATGTTGTAATGTTGTCTGATTTTGCTACAGGAAGTTTTGGTGCAGATTATGGATTAACTATAGAAAATGGACCTTTAGCTCAATTGCATTCTAGATGTATTGTAATTATTGATACTGATGGAAAAATTATGTATACAGAACAGGTTCCAGAAATTGTAGACGAACCAGATTATGAAAATGCTCTAAAAGCACTTTAAAAAATGAAAAATCCAAAAGATGGTTTTATAGTAGGCAGAATTAAGAGCTTAAAATTTGCATTAAAAGGAATGTGGATTTTAATTACTACAGAAGATAGTATAAAGGCACAATTAATCATTGCTATTATTGCCACTATTATGGGTTTTTATTTCGAAATTTCTACTACAGAATGGGCTTTGCAATTTATTATTATCGGTTTAGTTTTAGTTGCAGAAGCAGCCAATACTGCCATTGAAGAAGTTGCAGATTTTATTCACCCAGATTATCACGAAAAAATTGGCTTAATTAAAGATATTGCTGCAGGAGCACCAAGTTTTGCTGCACTAATATCTTTAATTGTTGCTGGTTTTATTTATGTGCCAAAAATTGCTTTATTATTTTAAGCAAATACGTATATTTACCCCTTAAAAATATCTAATTTTTTAATGGTTAAAAAGAAACAAAGCGCAAAAAAATCTACAGTTTTAACAGAAGAAAAATCTAGTATTTTTTCTTTTTTAAAAACAAGACAAACGCAAACTATATTTGGTATTTTCTTGATTATATTTTCGCTTTTTCTTTGTATTGCTTTTATCTCGTTTTTTTTTAGTTGGCAAGAAGACCAAAGTAACTTGGGTAAATTAGCCGACAAAACCATTAAAAGTAAAAACCTTTTGGGGAAGATTGGGGCTAGTTTAAGTCACTTTTTTATTTATGATGGTTTTGGTTTAGCGGCTTTTGTAATTGCGTATCAAACATTTATTTCTGGGCTTGCTGTATTAATAAAAAAGAAACTTTCTAAAATTATTATTTCTTGGAACTGGAGTTTATTTATAATGCTTTGGTTTTCGGTTTCCTTAGGATTTTTACATCATAAAAATGCACTTTTATCTGGTGTAATTGGTTTTGAGGTAAACGATTATATACAAACATTTACAGGTAAAACTGGCTTGGTTTTAATATTACTTTTTTTGATAATTGCATTTATGGTTTTACGCTATAAATTAAATATAGATGCTTATCTAGAAAAAGTAAAACAAAATAAAATAGAAAGAGAAGCTAGAGAACTCGAAGCCAACGAGCAAAAAGCAAAAATTAAAATCGCTGATAAAGTTCATCCTATAAAACCACAGCCAAAAAAAGAAACAGAAGTAGTTATAGAAAAAAAAGATGAAAAATCTGAATTCGAACTTTCTATAGAAAATTTAAAACCTACAATTGCCAATCATTCTGATGTTACTTCTAAAAATGATGAGATTACATTAAAAATAGAAAAAGAAGATACCACAGAATTAAAAGTACAAGAAACTTTAAAAGAGTTAAAAGAAGTAGAAATTGATGTAGCAATTGCCAGAGAAGAAGAGCATTCTGTAGAAAATTTATCTGATAAAGTTTTAAAAGATTTTGGTGAATTCGATCCTACTTTAGAGCTTTCTAATTTTAAATTTCCAACATTTAATTTACTAAAACAATACAACGAAAGTATTTCTATAGATCCTACTGAATTAGAAGCCAATAAAAACAGAATTGTAGAAACATTAAAAAACTACAAAATTGGTATTGCAGAAATAAAAGCAACAGTTGGACCAACAATTACTTTGTACGAAATTGTACCAGAAGCTGGAATTCGAATTTCGAAAATTAAAAATTTAGAAGATGATATTGCACTTTCTTTATCAGCATTAGGTATTCGTATTATTGCTCCAATTCCTGGTAAAGGTACTATTGGTATAGAAGTACCAAATAAAAAATCGACTATTGTTTCTATGCATTCTGCAATTTCATCTAAGAAATTTCAAGAATCACAAATGCAATTGCCTATAGCTTTAGGTAAAACAATTTCTAACGAAACCTTTGTGGTAGATTTGGCAAAAATGCCTCACTTGTTAATGGCTGGTGCAACAGGACAAGGTAAATCTGTAGGATTAAATGCAGTGCTAACATCACTCTTGTATAAAAAACATCCAGCAGAAGTTAAATTTGTTTTGGTAGATCCTAAAAAAGTAGAATTAACTTTATTCAATAAAATAGAACGTCATTATTTAGCTAAACTTCCAGATTCTGAAGAAGCCATAATTACAGATACCACCAAAGTTGTACATACTCTAAATTCGCTTTGTATAGAAATGGACAATCGTTACGATTTGCTAAAAGCAGCCATGGTGCGTAACATTAAAGAATACAATACAAAGTTTAAAAAACGAAGATTAAATCCGAATGAAGGTCATCAATTTTTACCCTATATTGTTTTGGTGATAGATGAATTTGCAGATTTAATTATGACAGCTGGTAAAGAAGTAGAAACACCCATTGCACGTTTGGCACAATTGGCCAGAGCTATTGGAATTCACTTAATTGTGGCTACTCAAAGACCTTCTGTAAACGTAATTACAGGTATTATTAAAGCCAATTTTCCTGCAAGAATTGCCTTTAGAGTTACTTCTAAAATTGATTCTAGAACCATTTTAGATGCTGGTGGAGCAGATCAATTAATTGGTCGTGGAGATTTATTATACACCAATGGAAACTCAATTACTAGAATACAATGTGCTTTTGTAGATACCCCAGAAGTAGAAAAAATTACTGATTATATTGGATCGCAAAAAGCATACTCAGAAGCACATATATTGCCAGAATATGTAGATGATGAAAGTGGCACAAGTATTGATGTTGATATTGAAGACAGAGACAAATTGTTTAAAGAAGCTGCAGAAATTATTGTAACAGCACAGCAAGGTTCTGCATCATTACTACAAAGAAAATTAAAATTAGGATACAACAGAGCTGGTAGATTAATAGATCAATTAGAAGCAGCAGGAATTGTTGGTGGTTTTGAGGGTAGTAAAGCTAGGCAAGTTTTAGTTCCAGATTTTACAGCTTTAGAACAATTATTAGAAAACGAAAAAAATCAATAGTGGCTCAGAAAAATTAAGAGCAACAAAATTTTAAATCATGAAAAAAATAACAATCTTATTTTTAAGTTTATTTATTACAAGCATCACTTTTTCACAAAGTTCACCAGAAGCAAAATCTTTGTTAGATGAAGTATCATCTAAAATGACCGCTTATAAAAACATGTTTTTAGGGTTTAGCCAAACCTTAAGTAACGAAGAAGCAGGAATTAAAGAAGGTGATGAACCACCAATTAGAGGAGAAATTAATTTACAAGGCGAAAAATACAACCTAAATTATTTAGGAAATAACTTTATTTATGATGGTAGTAAATTATACGTAATTAATAACGAAGAAAAAGAAATCTCTATTACTGATGGAGATATGGATGGAGATGATGGTTTCATTTATCCTTCTAAATTATTAACGTTTTACAAAGAGGGTTATAATTTAGAAATGGGCAAATTAGAAAACATTAATGGTAGAAAAATTCAATTTGTTACCTTAAATCCAATAGATAGCGATTCTGAAATTGTAAAAGTAGAATTAGGTATCGATGAAAAAACAAAGCATATCTATAAATTAATTCAGACAGGTACAAACGGAGCGAAAACTAGTTTTACAATTACAACTTTTAAAAGCAATCAGCCATTATCAGAAGGCTTTTTTAAGTTTGATAAGCAAAAATATTTAGCTCAAAAATACACCATTGATTAAATAATTCAATTAACAATAAATTAGTAGCATCTTAATTGATAAGATGCTATTTTTGTTTTTTATGAAAATTTTAGATAAATACATCTTAAAGAGCTTTCTAGTACCATTTGTTGCTACATTTCTAATTGTACTTTTTGTATTAGTAATGCAAGCTTTGTGGCAAGCTTTCGAAAATATTGCTGGTAAAGGCATTAGTTTGGTCTTTATTTTAAAATTTTTATACTACACTACCTTAATGATAATTCCACAGGCATTACCAATTGGTGTGCTTTTATCATCCATAATGGCTTTGGGTAATTTAGGAGAAAACTATGAATTTGCAGCCGCAAAATCTGCAGGAGTTTCATTAAAAAGATTGGTTAGACCTATTGCTATTTTAGCGATAGCTTTAAGTGGCATAAATTTCATTTTTTTAAATAACGTGTATCCTTATGCAATTTTAAATCAGTCGAATTTATACCTAAATATCAAAAAGAAAAAACCTGCTTTGGCTCTAGTACCAGGAAGTTTTAATGCAGATTTACCAGGTTATCAAATTAAATTTGAAGAAAAATATGGCGAAGATGAAAACTTATTAAAAAAGGTTTTAATCTACGATTTAAAAAGCAGAAGAGGAAATCAAAAAGTAATAACTGCAGAAAGAGGTAAAATTCTATCAGAAGAAGGCAGTAGATATATGACCTTTGTTTTGTATGATGGTAATTACTACGAAGAACATATAAAATCGGCTAAAACTCAAGAGAAAAGAAAAAGAATGGCAGCTTCTAATGCCACTTTTAAAGAGTACGAATTTAATATTGATATTTCTTCGATTATGGGTGACGATTTAGATTCTAATAGAGTAACCAATCATTTTAGAATGTTAACCATAAAAGAATTGAAAGATACCATACCTAAATTAAAAGACAGGTATGATGAAATTCTTGATTTGCGTGCCAAAAACATATTCATTAGCACACAAGCCAAAGATTTGTATCACTATCCAGATTCCTTAAAAAACGATAGAATAGATAGCATTACTCTAAATAATTTTGAAATTAAGGATAAAATATCCATTTTAAACTCTGCAGTTACAAAAACAAACAGGGTATTAAGTACTTTAAAAAATAATACAGAAACTGTAAAATGGAACAGAAAAGGGGTAAACCTTTTCGATACTGAATATTACAACAGAATTGCCTTTTCTTTATCTTGTATTATTCTATTTTTTATTGGTGCTCCTTTAGGCTCAATTATTAGAAAAGGAGGTTTTGGAATGCCAATGATATTAGCCATTGCCATTTATGTTACGTATTTCTTTGCTAATACTTTTGGTAGAAATTTAGCCGAAGAAAGCAGTGTTACTGCATTTTTAGGAGCTTGGGTTTCTGCAATTATTATGACACCAGTTGCAGTTTTATTAACCATTAGAGCCACCAAAGACAAAGGTATTTTTAACATAGATTCCTTTTTACAACCGATTACCAAATTTTTCAAAAAAATACTCCCTAAAAAAAGGTAGAACATATGACATCACAAACTTTACATAAAAACACACAATTAAATACCATAGAAGAAGCCATTAACGATATTAGAAATGGTAAAGTAATTATTGTTGTAGATGATGAAAATAGAGAAAACGAGGGCGATTTTTTAGCAGCAGCAGAAAAAGTTACTCCAGAAATGATAAACTTTATGGCTACTCATGGACGTGGTTTAATTTGTGCGCCATTAACCGAAAAACGTTGTAAAGATTTAGAATTAGGAATGATGGTAAACAACAACACAGATCCTATGGAAACTGCTTTTACAGTATCTGTAGATTTGCGTGGTAAAGGCGTTACCACTGGTATTTCTGCTTCTGATAGAGCTTTAACTATAAAAGCTTTAATAGACAAAGAAACCAAACCTTTCGATTTAGCTAGACCTGGTCATATTTTTCCTTTAAAAGCAAAAGAAGGTGGAGTTTTACGTAGAACTGGCCATACAGAAGCTGCCATTGATTTTGCAAGATTAGCAGGTTTACAACCTGCAGGTGTTATTGTAGAAATTATGAATGAAGATGGTTCAATGGCTCGTTTACCTCAACTTTTAGAAGTGGCTAAAAAGTTCGATATTAAAATTGTTTCTATAGAAGATTTAGTAGCCTATAGAATGGAGCACGATTCTTTAATTGAAAAGAAAGAAGATTTTGATATAGAAACACGCTTTGGTAAATTTAGATTAAGAGCTTACCAACAAACCACTAACAATCAAGTACATATTGCTTTAACCAAAGGAACTTGGACAAATGAGGATGGAGTTTTAACCAGAATAAATTCTACTTTAGTAAATAATGATATTCTTGGTACGTTAACCAATAATGCTGATAAAAAATTAGACCAAATGTTTAAGGTGATTAATGATGATGAAAAAGGAGCTATCTTATTTATCAATCAACAGAATCAGTCTAAAAACTTATTAAGCAGATTAGCTATTTTAAAAGAGAATCAAAAAAATGGTGAAATGAAAGCACCTGCAATTGCTATGGATCAAAGAGATTTTGGAATTGGTGCTCAAATTTTGCACGATTTAAACATCAGCAAAATAAAACTTTTAACCAATACACAACAGACCAAAAGAGTGGGTATGATTGGTTATGGTTTAGAAATTGTAGACTACGTGAACTATTAATTTTTAAGTTTTCAAAAATAAAAACTTTGAAAGTTAACAACTAAACAACAACCTCTACTCCGCTTTCTAATTCAATTGGTTTTTGGTTTTGGGTAAATAATCTTGCTGTTAAATTTCCTCTTAAATAAATGGCATTTCCTTTTACTTCTAACCAACTACCTTCTCGTAAACCCAACACAGGAATATCATTAAAAATATGAAATTCTTTAATGCGAGTTTCGCGTGTTTCTCCCATATGTTTAGAGCCTTTTATAGGATCTAAATAATGTGCATTTATATTAAAAGGAATGCAACCCATGGTTGTAAAACTTGGTGGATAAACAATTGGCATATCATTAGTATTCATCATATTTACACCACAAATATTACTTCCTGCACTTGTTCCTAAATAAGGCGTTCCATTTTCTAAAACTTCTTTTAAGGTAGACAAAACATCATTTTTATACAATTGATTTACCAATTCAAACGTATTGCCTCCTCCTGTAAAAATAGCTTCTGCGTTGATTATGGCCTCTTTAGGGTTTTGAAATTCATGAATCCCTTTTACATCCATATTAATGGAAGCAAATCCTTTTTTTGCAATGGCTGTATATGCGTCGTAAGTAATTCCACTTGGTCTTGCATAAGGTATAAATAGAATTGTTTTTATGTCTTTAAAAAAAGTAGACAATGTTGGTAATAAATATTCTAAATAACCACTATTGTGAATGGTAGATGTACTTGCAATAATCATTTTTTTCATAATTCAAAAATAAGTGATTTCATGAAATTAAAAAGGAATTCTCACCTCTTTAACATCGAGTTTAAACTTTCATAAAATATAATCTTGAACTTATTTTATACGGATCTTAAATATTAAATCTGAGGATAATATCAAAATTAAGAATCATCAAAAAAAACTTTAAACAGAAAAAACACCACCACTAATTCTTAAAATCATCATAAAATTAAAAGACTTTTAGCTGTTTAACAAAAGTTTATAAAAGTGTTAATAGGTTTTTAAGAGCCACTCCCCTTTTCTTTGTTTGTATGAGAAACCAAGTGCTTTTGTATTGTTTATTTCTTTGTCTTTTGACTTACAGTCAAGAAAAAAGAAGTTTAATGATTGGAGAAATCTTTTTTGATGATGAGATTGTTTCTGATGCTCACATCATCAATAAAAACTCTAACCAAGGTGCAAGTACTAACGATTTTGGTTTGTTCGAAATTCCTGTTGCTTTAGGCGATGTTTTGGTGTTTTCTCACATCAATTTGCAAAAAAAAGAGGTAATTGTTACTCAAGAAATTATAAATCAAGAGATTTTTAGAATAACATTACTCAGTAAAACTTATCAATTAGAAGAAATTGTTTTAGAACAACCTAAGAGCATATTTTATGTAGATCCAGAAATAATGCCTCCACCCACTGTAAATGTAAAAACATTGAATTTACCTTATGCTAATACTATTGCCAAAAAAGATTATGCTGTTGTAAAATTTAGATCTGGTGCTGCTGTAAATTTAGATAATTTAATTAATTCTTTAAATGGTAATGTAAGACGTGAAAGAGAATTAAAAAAAATAAAGCTAGAAGATAAAGCATTATCCAAAATTAGAAAACATTTTACAGACGATTTTTTTATCACAGATTTAAATATAAAGCCAGAAAATATCAATCCGTTTTTAAATTATTGTTATAAGAAAAACATCATTAATTATTTTAATAAAGAAGATAATTTAGCAGTTATAGGAATTTTAATGCAAGAAAGTAGAACTTTTCCTCAGAACAAAACCGAAATCACTTTACTCGAAGAAAAATAGGGTTATCAATCTAAAAAAAAGAGTAAATTAATCTGTAAAAAAATGCTACATGATAAAAAAACTACTCTTATTTTTTTCGTTATTTACGTTATTTTTAAATGCGTATTCGCAAAACAATAAATCTATAATTCATGGTAAAATTTTAGATTCTGTAGGTATTGTTAAGAATGCAAACATCATCAACCTAAACACTAAACTTGGTACTTTTTCTAACGATTTTGGAGCATTCAGAATGCTAGTTTCTAAAGGAGATTCTTTAATAATCTCTTCTGTACAGCATATATCAAAAAAAATACTCATTACAGATAAAATTTTATCAGAAAGTAATTTAGAGATTTTTTTAAAATTAAACACCTACACTTTAGATGAATTTGAGTTAAAAAAACACAATTTAGTGGGTAGATTAACTGTTGATGTAAAATCTTTGCCAAAAAACAAACAAGATTCCATATTAAAAGATAATATGGATTTTTCTAATGTAAATTTTGCAGAAAAAGATTTTAGGATTGATGCAAACATAAGAGCCAAACCCATAATTGCAAAAACGATTCCCAATCAATATTCTGGTTTAGAAGTTGGCAAAGTTTTAGGCAAACTCAATCCTTTTAAAAAGAACAAAAAAACGAAACCATTAGAAGATAATTTCAGTTATTTAGAGGCATTTCCTGATAAATTATTAAATGAATTGGGCAGCGATTACTTTTATAATCAGTTAAAGATTCCGAAAGAAAAATATTATCATTTTTTAGAATATTGCAAACCTTTAAACATAGAAAAAATGTATAAAAATGGTAGCGTTTTAGAAGTAATCGAAATACTGAGAACTCAAAGCATACAATATCTTAAAATTATTAATGGCAAATAACTAGAAAATAAATTCTTTACACTACTTCTAAATAATAGTTTTTAACATAAGTTTAAAACCATCTTATAGCATTATAAAACTTAAAAGTTTTAATTTAGAATAAAGTTTTCTGTATGATAAAAAAAATACTTTTATTTTTTCTTTTTATTGCTCTTGGTAGCTCTACTTATTCTCAAAAAAAGCCAAAAATTATTATTGGTAAAATTACAGATTCTTTGGGCATTGTTAAAAATGCGAACATTATAAATCTAAAAACCAACCAAGGTACTTTTTCTAGCGATCGAGGTTTGTATCGCATATTTGTGTCTGAAGGAGATATTTTGAGTTTTTCTTCAGTACAACATCAAACTAAAAAAATTGCAATTACAGAAGATATTATAAATCAAAAAGAACTCAACATTTACTTAAAAGGTGTCATTTATAATTTAGACGAGTTCGATTTAAAAAGACACAATTTAATGGGCAGATTAGATGCAGATTTAAAAGATGTACCCAATAATAAAAAAGATGAGTTATTAAGAAGTGCTCTAGATTTTTCTAATATCGATTTTAGTGAAGTAGACCCAAGAATAGATGCCAATATAAAAGCAAAACCACCCGAAAACAATGTAGATCCAACAAAAAATTTTGCTGGTGCAGGTGCTGCTGTAGTAATGCCTTTTAAATATTCTGAAAGATTGTGGGCATTGCGTAAAAAATTGTCTCAAAAAAAAGCCTTTCCGTATAAAGTTCTCTCAGAACTAGGTGAGCAGTTTTTCTTTGATGAGTTAAAAATACCTATAGAAAACTATTTTCACTTTTTAGAATATTGCAATCCTTTAGGCATCGAAGATTTACATAAAGAAGGTAAAATTTTAGAACTTATTAAAATTTTAAGATCAGAAAGTATTTCTTACCTTAAAATCAATAAAAAAGAGTAATTTAGCCCAATACTTGAATAATATCTATTGAAATCAGTAAAAATCAAAGAATTCACTAAAGAAAAAACACACTTTTCCGCACACGTTAAACAGCAAATTCATTGCAAAGTTATCCTTTTATGAAAATCAAAAAACACTTCTTATTCTTTTTACTCATTCCGCTTTTGTCTTTTACAAGTCATAAATACTATTTGAGTTTAACCCAAATAAACTACAAGCCAGAAGCCAAAGCCATACAAATTACCATTAATGTTTTTATGGATGATATTGAAGCTGCTTTAAACAAAGATTATAAAATCGATTTACAACTTACCACAAAACAAGAACTAAAAAACAACGATGTCTATTTTGAAAAATATTTAAAAAACAAACTCTTTTTTAAGGTAGATGGAATAGCAAAAAAATATAATTATATTGGCAAAGAATACGATGGCGATTTAGTATTTTTTTACCTAGAAATAGAAAATATAGAAAAAGTAAGTACTATTGATGTTACCAACAAGATTTTAATTAAGCATTTTGATGAACAACAAAACTTAATAAAATCGAAAGTAAATGGTAAAAGCAAAAGTAAATTATTAACCAAAGAAGAAAATTCAGTACAACTCAAATATTAACACAAACAAACATTTATGAAAAAAATTGGACTCTTATTGTTCTCATTTGCATTTGCAGCCAGTTCTTATGGCCAAATCACAAAACAAGGACATACAAATCAAAATAAGTTTAAGCAATTAAAACAAGAATTACCAACACCAAATTTAGAAAGAACTGCTTCTGGTAAACCTGGTAAAGAGTACACGCAACAGAAAGTAGATTATGTAATGGACATTACTTTAGATGATGCCAATACAAAAATTACAGGTTCAGAAACAATTACTTATCATAATAATTCTAAAGACGATTTAGAATATTTATGGGTACAGTTAGACCAAAACATGAGAGCTGCAGATTCTAAAACTCCAGACATTAGTCCTAGTAGAATTAGAACAAAAATGAGCAAAGGCAGATACGAAAGAGCTTTTCCAGAAGAAAAATTCGATGGTGGTTTTAACATTATGAGCGTTACCAATACAGATGGTAGCGATTTATCTTATACCATTAACCAAACCATGATGCGTATCAACTTAACAGAACCTTTAGCTTCTGGTGCTACTTTTGAATTTAATATTTCTTGGTGGTACAACATTAACAATCATAGAACACAAGGTGGTAGATCTGGTTACGAGCATTTTGATGAAAATGACAATAACAATTACGTAATTGCACAGTTTTACCCAAGAATGTGTGTATACGATAATGTAGAAGGATGGCAAAATGACCAATTCTGGGGAAGAAGTGAATTCGCTTTAGAGTTTGGAGATTTTACAGTAAACATTACAGTTCCAGAAGACCACATGTTAGGTGCAACAGGAGTTTTACAAAACGAAAGCGAAGTTTTAACAAAACAAGAGCAAAAAAGATTAGCAAAAGCTAGAAAAACTTTTGATGATGTTGTTGTTATTAGAACTCAAAAAGAAGCAGAAAAAATTGAAAAAACAAAAGCATCAGGTACTAAAACTTGGAAATTTGTAGCAGAAAACGTACGTGATTATGCATTTGCAACTTCAAGAAAATTTATTTGGGATGCTATGGCTGTAGATATTAATGGTAAAACTGTTATGGCTTATTCATTATACTCTAAAGAAGCAAACCCTTTATATGGAGATCATTCTACAAAAGCAGTTGCACAAACCTTAAAAACATATTCTAAATACACTTTCGATTATCCTTACCACAAAGCCATTTCTGTTGATGGACAAATGGGTATGGAATACCCTCAAATTTGTTTCAATCCTGGTAGACCAGATTTACCAGATGGTGGATATTCTGATAGAATGAAATACAGAATGATTAAAGTTACCATCCACGAAGTGGGACACAACTTTTTTCCTATGATTGTAAATTCTGATGAAAGACAATGGACATGGATGGACGAAGGTTTAAACTCTTATATGGAAATGTTAGCAGAGTTAGATTACGATCCTAATTTTCCGATTACAAGAGGTTATCCTAAAAATATTGTAAAATACATGTCTGGAGATCAATCTAGAATTGCACCAATTATGTCTAAAGGAGATAACGTATATAGTTTTGGTTCTAATGCCTATGGTAAACCAGCAACTGCACTTTGGATTTTAAGAGAAACCATTATGGGTAAAGAATTATTTGACCATGCTTTTAGAACCTATTCACAAAGATGGATGTTTAAACACCCATCACCTGCAGATTTCTTTAGAACTATGGAAGATGCTTCTGGTATAGATTTAGATTGGTTTTGGAGAGGATGGTTTTACACTACAGATGTAACTGATATAGGTGTTAAAGGTGTTAAGAAATTCACAACTAAAGAAGCTGGAGAAAGCGTAGAATTTGTAGAAGATACTACAGAAGGATTAGGTTTTGCTAACAATGCCAATAAATATCATTACGAAATTACTTACGAAAAACCAGGAGGATTAGTAATGCCAATTATTGTAGAATTTACTTACAAAGATGGTACAAAAGAAAGAAAAACGTATCCTGCACAAATTTGGAGATACAATGATAAAGAAGTTACTAAAGTATTTTCATCATCTAAACAAATAGAAAGTATAATGATAGATCCAGATTTAGAAACTGCAGATGTAGATACTTCTAACAACGCTTTTCCAAAACAAAAAGCAGATAAATTCGATAAGTTTAAAAAACAGATAAAAGGATAAACTTTAGCTATTTTAAAAACATCGTTTATTATTAATAAAACAAAAAAGGCAATATGGTATCATATTGTCTTTTTTTATGATAAAGGTTTGTTAAAATTTTAACAAACCTTTATCTCTTTGTATAGTAATTGTTAATTTTAGCCAAATTTAAATCAAATTCGTATCAAATGAAAAAAATCTCTTTATTCGTATTTTCTTTATTTTTTATAAGTACTGTTAGCATAGCTCAGGAAAAAAAAGAAAAAAAGGAAACGCAACAAGGACACACAGACCAAAACAAATTTCGTCAAATGAAAGATGTTTTGGCAACGCCTAACGATCAACATACAGCTTCTGGTGCTCCAGGCCATCAATATACCCAGCAAAAGGTGGACTATATTATGGACATTCGTTTAGAAGAAAGTACAAATAAAATTTATGGTGATGAAAAAATTACGTACCACAACAATTCTAAAGATCATTTAGAATATTTATGGGTACAGTTAGACCAAAATATGAGAGCTGACGATTCTAAAACTCCCTTAGCAAAATCGAGTGGAGCCTCTGCTTTTTTAACGCCAGAAAACTTTAAAAGCACGTATTTAAAAGAAGCCAAAGGTTTTGGTTTTAACATAGAAAAAGTAACAACTGCAGGTAAACCATTATCACATTTCATCAACAGAACAATGATGAGAATTAATTTACCTAAAGCATTAGCACCTGGAGAAACTTTTGAATTTAGCATTAAATGGAACTATAAAATTAACGACATTAATAAAGATGGAGGTCGTTCTGGTTTAGAATCATTTCCTGATGGAAATAACAACTACACCATTGCACAATTTTTTCCAAGATTGGCAGTGTACAACAATGTAGAAGGATGGCAAAATATGCAATTCTGGGGACGCTCTGAATGGGCTTTAGAATTTGGAGATTACGAAGTAAATTTAACAGTACCTGCAGATCATATTGTAGATGCAACTGGTGTTTTACAAAACGAAAAAGAAGTGTTAACAAAAACACAACGCAAACGTTGGGAAACTGCAAGAAAAACTTTTGATAAGCCAGTACTTATTGTAACACAAGAAGAGGCTGAAAAAGCTGAAAAAGGGCGTTCTACAAAAACAAAAACTTGGAAATTTAAAGCCAATAAAGTAAGAGATTTTGCATTTGCTACATCAAGAAAATACATTTGGGATGCTATGGCTACAGATGTAAATGGTAAAACTGTTATGGCAGTTTCATTATATCCTAAAGAAGGGAATCCTTTATGGGAAGAGCACTCTACAAGAGCTGTAGCAACTACTTTAAAAGAATACTCTAAATTAACGTTTACGTATCCTTATCCAAAAGCAATTTCTGTACACTCAGAAAGACAAGGTATGGAGTACCCAATGATTTGTTTCAACTTTGGTCGTCCAAATCCTGATGGAACGTATTCAGACAGAACTAAAAAAGGAATGTTAGGTGTTATTATCCACGAAGTGGGACACAACTTTTTTCCTATGATTGTAAATTCTGATGAAAGACAATGGACATGGATGGACGAAGGTTTAAACTCTTTTGTAGAAATTTTAGCAGAAGATGTTTACGATCCTGAATTATTTGCATCAAATCCTGCAAAAAATATTACACGTTATATGGGTGGAGATCAGTCTAACATCTCTCCTATTATGTCTCAAGGAGATTACGTAAAACAATTCGGACCAAATGCATATTCTAAGCCAGCTGCTGGTTTATACATGTTGCGTAAAACCATTATGGGTCCTGAATTATTTGACCACGCTTTTAGAACCTATTCACAAAGATGGATGTTTAAACACCCAACTCCAGAAGATTTCTTTAGATCTATGGAAGATGCATCTGGTATGGATTTAGATTGGTTTTTTAGAGGATGGTTTTATACTACAGATGTTACAGACATAGGTATTAAAGCTGTTAAGCCATTATACTTAACAGACAAACCAAGCGAAAGAGTTGCCAAATTAAAAGAGCAATACAAACAATATTTCGACAATTTAGGAGACTTAGTATACATTACTGATAAAAAAGAAGATGCTAACCCTAAAGCTATGGATCAATATTTAGAAGAAGGACAAGTTGCACCAACTTATATTTATTCAGTAGAATTCGAAAAACCAGGAGGTTTAGTAATGCCATTAATCGTAGAATTAACCTATGCTGATGGTACTACAGAAAGACAAACTTTCCCTGCACAAATTTGGATGAAAGATGATGCTACAGTAAAAAGAATTTTCTCTTCTACACAAGAAATTAAAAGCTTTAAAGTAGATCCGGATGAAGAAACTGCAGATGTAGATACATCTAACAATAGCTGGCCAAAACCAGAAACTGATAAATTCGATCAGTTTAAAGCAAAAGTTAAAGGATAAGAAAATATATCTTTTATTATTTGAACCTAAAAACCTCGCAATTGCGAGGTTTTTTTTTATGAAATAAATTTAACGTTAAAGCGCTCTATTAAAAAAAATGAAATACTATAACTATTAAAATGCACTTCTTACACCCCTGCACAAGTAAAACTAATCTATTGGTATAGTATCAGTATTAAATCAGAAAAAATACTAGTATTTATAACATTTTATAGTACTTTTTTTTTATTTTTTTACTAGTATTTTTTTAAATAAAAAGTAGAATATATTTATAGTGTATACTTATCCTGTTTATTGTGCATCCACTTTAGTAATAAGTTTTATTTATAATGATTGTAAATTTATTGATTAGTTTTTTTAAACTAGATCAATTTAAATATTTGAATTTTGTTAAAAAAAAGGCTGTAAATATTTATTAAACCTCTAGTTTCTATTACATTAAATCTTAATATAATACTAATTAAGTGAGATAATTTTGTTAAATTTACATTCTGTTTGTTATGAAAAGAATTATTTTAAAACCATCAAAACACCGAGAAAAAGAAATTGTTGAAATTCAATTTCCTTATGATTCTGAAATTAAAAATCATTTAAAACAACTCCATTTTATTACTTGGAGTAAAACTTTAAAGTCTTTTTATGCAGAATTAAATGGTAAAAATGTAAATTCAATTTACACCCATTTAAGAAAAATAAATTGTTATGTAGATTATAGCCGTTTATCTAAAAATAAAACTTTAATCACCCAAAAAGAAGCCACTTCTTTAACATTACCACAACTTACAGATAATTTAAAAGAGGAGATTAAAAAATACAAAAGATGGTTACAACAAAAAAGATTGAGCGAAAACACTGTAAGCACGTATACAGATGTTACCATTTCTTTTTTAAAATACAGTATATTAAGAAACAACCATAATTATTCTACAAAACTTATAGAAGCCTTTAATTACGAATTTATTTTTAAACAAAATAGATCAGTTTCTTATCAAAATCAGTGCATTAATGGTATAAAAAAATACTTTGAATTTAAAGGGTTGCAAGTTGAAAACATGTATATCGAAAGACCTAAGAAAGAGAAAAAACTTCCATCAGTATTAAGTGTTGTAGAAGTAAAATCTATTTTAGAAAATACACAAAATTTAAAACACAAAACTTTATTATCACTGATATATTCTGCAGGATTAAGAATTGGAGAAGCTTTAAATTTAAAAATTAAAGATATTGATAGTAAAAGAATGTTAATTCACATTCATCAAGCCAAAGGAAAAAAAGATCGATACACACTTTTGTCTAGCAGTTTTTTAAGTTTATTAAGAGAGTATTACAAGGCCTACAAACCCCAAGAATATCTTTTTGAAGGCCAAAAAGGCACACAATATACAAATTCAAGTGCTCAAGCCATATTAAAAGTAGCCATTAAAAAAGCCGGAATAAAAAAAAGAGTTACGCTACATACCTTACGACATAGTTTTGCAACACATTTATTAGAAAACGGTACGGACATTAGATATATACAAGAATTATTAGGACATAACAGTCCGAAAACCACGATGATTTACACACATGTAACAGAAACAAGCATAAAAAACATAAAAAATCCGTTTGATGATTTATAATAAAATGATACCTTTAACTAAAAAAATAAAAGATAAGTATAAACAACAAAAACTCAGCATAGCCCGCCAATTTGGTTTTAAAGGCTGATAAAAGTTGAGTGTATATACAAGTTGTACAATATTTGAGAAAAACATTTTACATATCAATATTATTTTTAGCATTAAGCGGAATCTCTTTCGCTCAAATTTCTGGACAATTATTTCACGACAAATCGGAATCACCTGGAATTGAAGTCTATTTTAAAAATTCTGAACAAAAAGTAGAATCAGATTTTGACGGTTATTTCAGTTTAAAAGTGCCAAAAGGGAATAAAAAAAACGACCTGATTATAAATGTTTATGGTTTGAAAATTTTGATTTTAAACCTTGAATATGAAAAAGGAAAGTTAAATTTAGGGAAAATTGAATTACCAATATTTAAAAGTATTGAAATTAACGAATTTAAACAACTATCTGAAAAAGAAAGAGAAAGTTGTCAGCCAGTATATCATTATGCGCAATTATTAGGCTATTTTTATACTAATAAATTGGAGAATGAGTATCTAATTCTGAATTGTGAAGAAAAAATTAAAGATTTTGAATTCAATTCTGAAACTAAGATTATTACTGTTGAATGGAATACAATAAAAAATTGTGAATAAAAACATTGTACAACACCGTATAAAATTTATTGCTGGCTTTTTGCTTACTTGCGAAAGTCCTCACGGACTTTCTTTGTCAGTAATTATTTACTAACTTTACTGCAAAACCAACGCAACAAACCTTATACAACAACGTTGTACACAAGCAAAAACCAGCCGCACAAAACAGCACATTTGGTTTTTTCCTTCGCGAAAATCCAGCCACAAAAAACCAAAACAGCTGTTTTTTGCCATCGCTCAGATTATCACTAAATTTGACAAAAAAGAAAAAATATGAGCCTGTTTCAAAACTCTGTGTTAAACAAATATTTGAAAGGACTAGAGCCTGAAAAAGTTGAGAAAGCATACCAAACATTTACAAGTCATTTTCATAATCCGACCATTCAAGAAAACATTCGAAACTCGAAAGAGGAACAATATCAAGGCGAATTCTTAATTGACCTTTTTGTGAATGTTTTAGGCTACACAAAAAACCCAACACCTGACTTTAACCTAACAACGGAATTAAAAAACATAAAAGGCTCAAAAAAAACGGATGGAGCAATTTTAAAAGGCGAAAAAGCACTTGCAGTAATTGAACTGAAAGGAACTAACACAACCGATTTAAGCAAAGTAGAAACCCAAGCATTTGGCTATAAAAACAACCAACCAGGTTGTAATTATGTCATTACTTCAAACTTTGAGAAATTGCGTTTTTACATTGACAACGCAGTTGACTTTGAGGAATTTAATTTATTCCAGCTTTCAAAAGAGCGTTTTAATATGCTTTGGCTTTGTCTTTCATCTGAATATCTGTTAAAAGACATTCCTAAAAAGATAAAAGACGAATCTTTAACACAAGAAGAAAACGTTACCAAAAAATTATACAAAGATTACGCTTCATTTAGAAATGAGATTTTTGATGCCATTCAAAAAGAAAATCCTGAATACGATAAATTAACACTATTCAAAAAAACGCAGAAATTACTCGACCGTTTTCTATTCATCTTTTTTGCAGAAGACAGGTTGTTATTGCCACCAAATTCAATTCGTTCTATCGTAAACCAATGGACTGATTTACGTGATAAATATGATGCCTATTTTCCATTATACGACCGATTTAAAAAATATTTCGGTTATATGAACACAGGACACAAAGGTCAACAACACGATATTTTTGCCTACAATGGTGGTCTTTTTGCACCTGACGAGATTTTAGACAATATTAAAATCAATGACGATTTATTGTATAAACACACCCTTAATTTAAGTAACTACGATTTTGAGAGTGAAGTAAGCGTAAACATTCTCGGACACATCTTTGAACATTCCCTAAACGACATTGACGAAATTCAAGCAGAAATTCAAGGAGTTGCATCTGAACAAAGTAAAACCAAACGTAAAAAAGACGGAGTTTTTTACACACCAAAATATATTACCAAATACATTGTAGATAATACAGTTGGTAAACTTTGTGAGGAAAAGAAAATAGAACTAGACATACAAGAAGCCGAATACGAAAAAGAACGAAAAGGACGAAAAAAAGCAACCTTAAAAAAGTTATCTCAAAAATTAGAAGATTATAGAAAATGGTTATTGCAAATTACCATTTGTGACCCAGCTTGTGGTAGTGGTGCTTTTTTAAACCAAGCGCTGGAATTTCTAATTGCGGAACATCAATACATTGACGAGTTGCAAGCCAAATTGTTTGGAGATGCAATGGTATTGAGCGAAGTGGAAAACGCAATTTTAGAAAACAATATTTACGGAGTTGACATCAATGAAGAAAGTGTTGAAATTGCTAAACTTTCACTTTGGTTAAGAACTGCACAAAAAGGCAGAAAGCTAACCTCATTAAACAACAATATTAAATGTGGTAATTCAATAATATACAATGAAGAAGTAGCCAGCGATAAAGCCTTTAATTGGCAAAATGAATTTCCTACAGTATTTGCAAAAGGTGGATTTGACGTTGTTATAGGAAACCCACCTTATGGCGCATATTTAGAACAAGAGGATAAAAATTTTCTATCCAAAGAATTTGAAACTTTCCAAGGAAATTTTGAAATATACTTCTTCTTTATCGAGTTACTTAATACATTATCTAATGAAAATGGGATTTCGGGATATATAACACCTGATACTTGGATTAACATACCACAAGCTCAAAAATTAAGAGAATTTATTTTAAAAAATTTCGGCATATTAAATATTGTTACTTTTTCATATTCAGTATTTGAAGATGCAAGCGTTAATGCTATAGTTTTTGTATTAGACAAAAGTAAAATCGTTGAAAAATGTAAAATCATTCATTCCCAAGACAAATCGCAAGGGCTAACAATTAATAATAATACTATTCAAGAGTCCGATATTAAAGTTTGGGAAAAATCAGATGATAAACAGTTTCAAGTTTGGCAATCGACTATTGATATAGGTATTATTAAAAAAATCAAACACAATGTTCAAATTGGGTCAGATTTACTAGATGTCTCACAAGGTATTGTTCCTTACTCAACCGAGCATCTTACAAAAGAGGAAATAAAAAGCAGAGTTTATCACAATAATTCAAAAACTGGAGAAGAATGGGGTGAATGGGTTCAAGGTCGAGCTATTTCAAGATATTGTATAAATAAATCAGAAAAACAATATTTAAAATACGGAGATTGGCTTCATAGGTCAAGAAAACCAAAGTATTTCAACGGTAATAGAATATTAATTCAAGAAATTACTGGCGGAAAACCACCAAGAATTTCAGCAACTATTTATAACGATTTATTATACCACGACCCAGGTATTATTTCTTGCCTAAATGTGTCTAATTTACCAACTGAATATTTATTAGCTATAATTAATTCAAGACTAATATCTTGGTTCATTGTTAAGACCTCCCCAAAAGGGAAAAGAACAACATTCCCAAAAGTTTTGATTGGAGATATTAGAAAACTTCCGATTAAAAAATCTAATGATATATTTATTGATAAAGCTAAAGATTTGGTAACGTTAATTTCAGAACAATCTCTAAATTTTCAAAACCTAGCAAACAGTTTTGTTTCTCTAATAAAATCAAAATATGAGTTAGAAAGTATAACAAATAAAATGCTTTCTTGGCATTTGTTAGAATTTAAAGAGTTCCTAATAGAACTAGAAAAATCTAGGAAAAAATCAGCTAAAGAAAACGAAACTGAATACAATAAGATTTCATTGGGAGAACAAGCAGAATGGATGGAATATTTTAAATCTCAAAAGCAGAGAGCAAGCGAATTAAAAACAGAAATTGAGAAAACAGACAAAAAAATAGACCAAATGGTTTATGAATTGTACGGATTAACAGAAGAAGAAATTTCAATAGTTGAAAACTCGTAAATTATGAATGAGGGAATTATTTTTAGTGATGAATCTGGCATTGATAGTTCAAATAGATATGGCTGTATTTGTACTGTATTTAGTACAAGAGAAAATATGGTTGCATTACATCATCAACTCAAAAACATAACAACTTCTGAAGTTAGTTTCAAAAAAATAAAAGGAGAATCAGCTTTAAATAATGCAAAAGCTTTCTTAGATGTGGGTATAAAATATATTGCTAAAAAAAAGATAAAAGTTTATACAATAGTATGGGATAAGCAAGATACAAGACACGTGGTACAAAATCGTTGCGATAATGAAAACTTAATTCGAATGTATTACAAAGTTTTAAAAGAGGTAACTAAAGATTTTAAAAGTATTGATAAATGGGCATTTTATCCTGATGAGTTTACAGCTATTGATTGGAAAAAAGACGTTGTGCGTTTTGTTGAAAATACTAAAATAAATAATGAACCTAATTTATTTAAAAAAGATAAAAATTTCAACTTCCCCAATTTTTATAGAACATTAGAGAAAGACTCTAAATTGATGTATAATATACAACTCGCAGATTTATTTGCTGGTATAATTAGAAATTCAAGAGAAAAAAGTACAGAATTTATTGCTCTAAATAATGAAAATCAATTATCACTATTTTCAGATAAGATTAAAATAACTTCAAATCTTAAACCAAAGCTAAAATTAATGCAACACTTTAAAAGTAAATGTTCTAAATATGAATTAGGCATTAATTTTAGTAAAGCTCAATACTTTCAAACATTTAATAAAAAAAATAATATTTGGATCTGGCACTATACACCCAAATCAGAATATGATAAAGCACCAACTAAATTAAGTTCTAAAAGCAGAAAAAAATTTAATTAATTAAAAATCTGGTATATAAGTTATGGCATAGTATAACAATACATATATGAACTATAAAATAAAGTCTAAAAACCTTAAGATATGATACAAAAAACAGTAAATTAGGCACAACAAACCATAAGGAGTATAAGAATACAATTAAGGAATACAAAAAAAACTTCAAGGAGCAGACCAAAAGCCATAAGGAAAAGAAAAAGAACTGTAAGGAATGCACCAAGTTTTATAAGGAATAGGCAAACATCCGTAAGGAAATAGCAATAAACAGAATATTAATTAAAAAAAATTGCAAAATGGCAACAAAAAGAACATTATCAGAAGTAGAAACGCTAGAACAGTACAGAGTAGCACTCGAAAACACAGAAAGTCAAACAGAAATAGCCACTATTATGGCAGAATTTGGCTATGACGAAACCTTGTTAACAGAAGGAAAGACCTTATTAACAAAAACACGAGAAGCCTTTGACTTCAATAAAAAAGAAGACGACGAAACCACAGAATCATACAGTAACTTTACTTCTTTAAAAGAAAATTTAGCAAAAACATATTCGCTACACAGAAAAAAGGCGAAAGTTATTTTTAGGAAAGAGCCAACAACATTAAGCAGATTAGCATTAACAGGTAGTTTACCATCAGCTTATATTAAATGGTTAGAAACTGTTAAGAAATTTTATGCAGTAGCCTCAGCAGACACAACCATACAAAGCAAACTTGTAAGACTAAAGATAACAGCAGAAGAAATAAACGGAACAATTACGTTAATATCTAATTTAGAAGAAGCAAGAGCAAACTATTTGCGTGAAAAGGGAGAAAGTCAAGATGCAACAAAAGCGAAAGATAAAGCATTTGCGGAAATAGACGACTGGATGAGTGAATTTTATGCGGTTGCAAAGATCGCTTTGGAAGACAACCCACAACTTTTAGAATCAATCGGAAAGTTTGTAAGAAGTTAGGAGTTTTAAACGTAAGCACATTGGTAAACTCGCCACAGCCCCACTCTGCCAAAAGTTTACCAAAGAGCTTACCACATTCGTAAAGTCGGAAAATATAGAACTATTAACAAAAGGAAAAAAGCCAGTGTACAACACCGTGTATTAAAAATTGCTAACTTATAGCCAACTTGGGAAAATCCTCTCGGATTTTCTTGGTTCATGTTTTATTTAGTAACTTTATTGCTTAAACAACGCAACTTTCAATACACAAACACGTTGTAAAAAATTGCTCACTCGACTCTTAAAAACATACTTAATAAAATAAATATGGGAAGAATAAAAGCCAAAACTCATCTTGAAAAATTGGGTTTTTCGGAAAAAGATAAGAAAGATTCTAAACACGACATAATTCAAACTTGGACTTATAACAATATTGAAAAAGTTGTAAAAGAACTTATTATGAAAGACAACCCACATCCTTACAGAATTGTTCTTAACAAATGGGAACATCAAGTAATGTATATAAATGGAAATTATAAAAGTATTGTTGGTTATATCGATCTTATGGTTCGTATTCAAGGTAAATTTCTTTTTTTTGATTCAGAAGAATATGAGGATTATACAAAGACTGTTTTTATTGAGGTAAAAACACAAATTCCAAGTTTAGGAGAATTAATAAGACAAATGAGAGCTTACCAATCTTATCAGTGGGAAAATGATAGACACACTATTTATTTAATTGTTTCACCTGATGATAGACATAAGGAAATTCTGAATAAACAGGGTTTTGGTTTTTACAAATACAAAGACCCTAATTTATTGTTTTAAGACCTTTCGTTTCCATAATTTCATTGAAGGAATTATTGGTTTCCGGAATTAAAACACTAATTCTTCTTTTGAATTCTAAAAGAGACATATTAGGATTTTCTTTTAAAAATCTGTTAATTGAAGAAATTAACCACATTGCAGATTGTGGACTTTCTTCATCTATTTGTTGAATTAATTTTTCTGCAATGAAAATTGTTGAATTTTGTAACATAATATTTGATTTTAAAATTAATAATCTGAAAAAAAACTTTTTACAACAACGTGTATATTTTATTGCTTGTAAATAGCTTACTTACGAAAATCCTCGCGGATTTTCTTGGTTAGTTTTTATTTATTAACTTTATTGCTTAACCACGCAACAAAGCATACACACAAACGTTGGGCTTAATTATGAAAAAGACGAATTACATATTAATATTAGCATTTCTAACTCTAATTTCTTGTAAAGAAAGGGAAAAAGAGATTACTATGGATAATGTCGAATTAATTGAATTGACTGATGCTGATCAAAATGAAAGAAAGAACTTTGAATTAGATCCTAAGTTAATTTATGTAAAGGATAGTTTAAGGAGAGAAAAAGTAAAAGTTTTAGAAAGTGAAAAAAAACTCAAAACCTCAAATGACTTTTACAATGCTGCATTGATTTTTCAGCATGGAAGAGATTCAACTGACTATTTAAAAGCACTTAATTTCATGAAAAAGTCTATCGAATTGGATTCGACCAGAAACAAATGGTTGTTTGCTGCAATTACAGATAGGTATTTATTAAGTATTGGTAAACCTCAAATTTACGGAACACAATATCAGAAACATGGAATTGATAAACCTTGGAGATTAGGGGAAATTGACACAACAAAAGTCTCTGATGACGAACGCATTGAATTTGGCGTTGAAACTTTAGAATGGCAACGAGAGAAAGTAAAAAGATTGAATAAAGAAGAAATTAACTAAGCCCAACACCGTACAAAATTAATTGCTTGTTTTTAGCTTACTTACGAAAATCCTCGCGGATTTTCTTTGTCAGTATTTATTTAGTAAATTTAGTGCTTAAACCACGCAACTAACCTTGTACAAACACGTTGTGTTTCATACTGACCCAGCCGCATATTTTAGCACTTTTGGTTTTTGCCAACGCTTAATTCCAACGCTAAAAAAACCAAAAGAGCTAAAATTTCCCAACGCTTGAATTGAATATTCCAAATAAAATATTTAGATTTGTCAAAAAATGACAAGTCTTATGAAAACCACTTTTGGAGAATACATCCGACTTTTACGAAACAAAAACGAATTGACCTTAACTCAACTTGCAGCAAAATTGAACTTGGACTCTGCGAACTTGAGCAAAATTGAGAACGGGAAACGTGATTTTGATGAAAAGAGATTACCAAAACTTGCTAAAATTTTTAAACTCAATCTTACGGAATTACGAAATGAATATGTAACAGACCAAATTGGAAAACATATTTACGAAACAAATTGTACAAAACAACTTTTGCAAGTTGCAGAGGAAAAAGCAGAATATCGCAGAACACTTAATAAATCACTTCAAACACAATAAAATATGAAAATAGTATCTTTCTTCGCAGGAGCTGGCGGACTTGATTTAGGCTTTCAGCAAGCTGGTTTTAATGTTATTTGGGCAAACGAATATGACAAAGAAATTTGGGAAACTTATGAAAAAAATCACCCAAACACGATACTTGACAAAAGAAGTATTGTAAATATACCAGCTGATGAAGTTCCAGAATGCGATGGAATAATTGGAGGTCCACCTTGCCAAAGTTGGAGTGAAGCTGGAGCAGCAAGAGGAATTAAAGATAAGAGAGGTCAGTTATTTTATGACTTTATAAGAATATTAGAAGCTAAACAACCTAAATTCTTTTTAGCAGAAAATGTTAGTGGAATGTTGATTTCTAAACACACAGAAGCTTTAGAAGGAATTAAAGAACTTTTTAGAAACGCGGGAATAGGATATGAACTTTCTTTTCAAATGCTTAACGCATCTGATTATAATGTTCCACAAGACCGAAAAAGAGTTTTCTTTATTGGAATTAGAAAAGACTTGAATTTTAAATATCAATTCCCAACTGAAACTTTTCCAAAAATACCGCTTGAAGATGTTATATCTGATTTGCAAGAAGGTGTTTTACCGGCTTTAGAATACAACAATACCAATGGAGACAATTGTGTAGTTCCAAATCACGAATATATGATTGGAAGTTTTTCTACAATTTTTATGTCAAGAAACAGAGTAAGAAGTTGGGATGAACAATCATTTACAATTCAAGCAGGTGGAAGACACGCACCTATTCATCCACAAGCCCCAAAAATGAAATTTATAGAAAAGAATAAAAGGATTTTTGTTCCTGGAAAAGAACATTTGTACAGAAGATTAAGTGTAAGAGAATGTGCAAGAATTCAAACTTTTCCAAATGACTTTATTTTTCATTATAAAAAAGTCGCAGCAGGTTACAAAATGATTGGTAATGCTGTTCCAGTTAATTTAGCAAAGTTTTTGGCAAATAGCATTATGCAACAAATTAAAGCTAATAAAATCAAGACCAAAAAAGTCAAACAAACTCAAAAAGTAAAAGAAGCAATTGCAGTATGACAAATATATTAGAAGCGATTTACAATATCGTAAATCATCAAAACTTCGAAATCAAAAATTTATATAATGGAAGAAATAGAGCTAATAATATGGGAGAAGCTCTTGAAAAATTTGTCAAAGATGCTTTTGCTGGAACATTTGGAGTAACTGATGAATTAGAGAGAATGAAAACTTTTAACAAAGAATTTTCTTGGTTAGGTTCTCAAAACAATCCACCAGATATTATGATAAAAGGTGGAGATGCAATTGAGGTTAAAAAAACTCAAAGTGCAAATACAAGTTTAGCTTTAAACAGTAGTTACCCAAAAACTGATTTAAGACACACAAGTCCAATGATTACAAAGGAATGTAAAGAATGTGAAGATTGGACTGTTAAAGATTTGATTTATTGCGTTGGTCATACAACAGACACAAGTGTAAAATCTTTGTGGATGGTTTATGGTAATTCTTATGCAGCTAAACACGAAACTTACCAAAGAATAAAGACAACCATTTCAGACGGAATAAAAACAATTCCAGATGTAGTTTTCGCAGATACAAAAGAATTAGGAAGAGTAAATCAAGTTGACCCATTAGGAATAACAAACTTGAGAATTAGAGGAATGTGGCAAATTGAAAACCCAAGAAAAGTATTCAATTATTTACACGAACCAACTGACAAAGACTTTGAATTAGTTTGCATAATTCCAGTAAAGAAATATAATAGCTTTCCGAATGAAAGCAAAAATAAACTTGAAGGAATTACTAAAAATGGTTTTAGTTTTGAGAATAAAAAAATAAAAGACCCGAATAATCCTGCAAAATTAATGGATTGTAAACTGATAAAATTATGTGTGTAAGCCAACGCTAAAAGCCATACACATTTGCAATTCGCTTCAGCCAACACACAAGCCAAAAATTGCAAAAGAGTATGTCTTTGCCAACGCTACAAACTGAACGGAAAAGAAAGTACGAAAACACAACAACGTGTATATTCAATTGCTAGCTTCTAGCCTACTTGGGAAAATTCTCGCTGATTTTCCATCTAGTAATTATTTGCTAAATTTAGTGAATAAACCACGCAACTGATATATACACAAAAACGTTGTGCAACATAAGGCGAAAAATAACGAATGACTAAAAAACTGACTCTTTCATTAATCATTATTTTACTTTTAAGTTGTAATGGAATAAAGGAAAAAAGGAATATTTCTGGGAATTGGTATTCAAGTAGTTCTGAAAAACTTGAAAATAGTACGATTGATTATGCTGAAATTTTTATAAAAAATGACACTGTTCATATTTGTTCTGAATATATGTTGAGAATGTTTCCACGAAAAATGATTTTGAAAAATGATTCATTATTTTTTGAATCAAAAGCGGACTCTAATTTTGTTGGAAATATTCTAAAGAAAACAAAAAACAGTTTTGACTTGGGAATAAACAACGTAAATAAGAGAACTTATTATAAGATGGAAAATTTTAAGACTCTGGAAAATTTAGTTAATGGAGAAATAACGGAAAAAAAGTACTATTCTGAATTTATAAAACGAATGAATAACAGATACGAAAAATTAGGAATTGAAAATTAAACAAAAATTACGTTGCACAACACCGTACAAAATTAATTGCTTACTTTTTGCTTACTTACGAAAATCCTCGCGGATTTTCTTTGTCAGTAATTATTTATTAACTTTATTGCTAAACCAACGCAACTAACCTTGTACAACAACGTTGCCACACATTTAAAAAAAGAATATTGAGAAAAATTTACCTTCTGATTTTAATATCATTTTTCTTGCAAAACTGCAAAGAAAAGACGGAATTGAATACTAACCTAAAACCGACTTTCACGGAATTTAAAAACGCTTGGGAATCAAACAACCTTTATGGAAATATTAAGGAGCTGAAACTACTCAAAGCCAACTCTCAAGGAGAAAACAAGTTTGGAAAGCCAATTTTAAATTTAACTCAAAAGTTCACCGATTTCGGAGAAATTAAGGAAATCGAAAGCTATGATAATTTTGGAGAACTAATTCAAAAAGACGTTTACGAATATGATAACAACAATTTTTTAATAAAGTCAATATCCACAAACAAACCAGCTGAATTGAATTACATTATGACTGTAAAAAATGATACAGTCAACAAAAACAGCGTAAGAACTTTAATTATAAATGACAGCTTAAAGCAGCAAATCACAGTTTTTTATGACAAAAAAGATTTTGTAACAAAACAAGTTGCAATTAAAAAAGGAGATACAACTACTATCAAACACATATATCAATTTGAAAAAGATAAACTAACTTCAGAAATCCAATTTGAGAGAGATGAACAAAATCCAAGTCAAGAGTTTCATTACAAATACGATAACAATGGAAACCTTTTGGAAAGTTCAACAAAAACGGAATGGATTGAATATTTGACCGAAACAGAATGGAAAGACAATCGAATTTTAAAGCAAACTGAATACACAGTTTCGGCAGATTTAAAAAAACACTTGGACAGAATAACCGAATACGACAGACTATTTAATCCTGTCAATGTAAAAATCTATGAAAACTCGGAATTAAATCGAGAATTAGAATATGACTACGAATTTGACAAATTTGGGAATTGGATAAAACGGACTGTTTCAATGAAAGAACATTTTGCGAATTCGGACAAGTTCATACCGATTTACGTTGAGTCGAGAGAAATAAAATATTGGAAATAAAAAACGTGTGGCAACACCGTATATAATTTATTGCTAGTTCTAGCCTACTTACGAAAATCCTCGCGGATTTTCTATTCGGTTTTTATTTG
>NZ_JBSSBG010000008.1:0-143613 GCF_054968445.1 Polaribacter sp. M10 | reverse complement strand
TCAGTAATTTGATCTAAAGAACAAACTTTTGTGGCTTATACAAATTGATAAAACAAGTGTTTATTTAGAATAGCAGTTGTTTTGTGGAGACCTTTCAGGTTTTTAAAACCTGAAAGGTCTAATTTGATAAATTATTATGATTACACCAAAAATATACAAACTATTCAACTTGAGTTAGATAAAATTTCTATTGCTACTGTAATAAGCAATTCCTACAAAATCTATAAAGGCATTGCATTTTACATATTTCTACGATACTGCCCACCAACTTTAAACAAAGCTTCAGTAATTTGTCCTAAAGAACACACTTTTGTGGCTTCCATTAATTTATCAAATAAATTTTCGTTCTGAATAGCAGCTTCTTGTAAAATTTTCAATTGATGTTCAGCAACATTTTGATGTGTCTCATGGAGATTTTCTTTTGTTTTAATTTGATGTTGTTTTTCGGTTTCAGTAGCGCGAATTACTTCAGCAGGTAAAACTGTGGGAGAACCTTTAGAACTTAAAAACGTGTTTACACCAATAATTGGAAAATCTCCATTGTGTTTTAAGGTCTCATAATACAAACTTTCTTCCTGAATTTTAGAACGTTGATACATGGTTTCCATTGCACCTAAAACACCACCTCTTTCTGTAATTCTATCAAACTCTTCTAAAACTGCAGCTTCTACCAAATCTGTTAATTCTTCTATAATAAAAGCGCCTTGAATTGGGTTTTCGTTTTTAGCCAAACCTAATTCCTTATTGATGATTAATTGAATGGCCATGGCTCTTCTTACAGATTCTTCTGTCGGAGTTGTAATGGCTTCATCATAAGCATTTGTATGCAGAGAATTACAATTGTCATAAATGGCATACAAGGCTTGAAGTGTAGTTCTAATATCATTAAAATCGATTTCTTGAGCGTGTAAAGAACGTCCAGAAGTCTGAATATGATACTTTAGCATTTGTGCTCTTGGATTGGCTCCGTATTTGTTTTTCATCGCTTTTGCCCAAATTTTACGAGCAACTCTACCAATTACAGCGTATTCTGGATCAATTCCGTTTGAAAAGAAAAACGATAAGTTAGGACCAAATTTATTGATGTCCATTCCACGACTTAAATAATACTCCACATAGGTAAATCCGTTAGACAAGGTTAATGCCAATTGTGTAATCGGATTTGCACCAGCTTCAGCAATATGATATCCAGAAATAGAAACTGAATAAAAATTACGGACTTGCTTTTCGATAAAATATTCTTGAACATCGCCCATTAATCGCAACGCAAATTCAGTAGAAAAGATACAGGTATTTTGTGCTTGATCTTCTTTTAAAATATCAGCTTGTACAGTTCCTCTAACTTGCGCTAAAGTGTCTTTTTTTATCTTTTGATACACTTCTGATGGAAGCACCAAATCACCAGTTAAACCTAAAAGCAGTAATCCTAAACCATTATTTCCTTCTGGTAATTCACCTTGATATTTTGGTCTTTCTATGCCTTTATCATCATAAGTCTCCTTAAATTTTGCTTCAACATCAGCCTCAAGATGATGTTGTTTGATGTATTTTTCACAATTCTGATCTATGGCAGCATTCATAAAAAAACCTAACAACATTGGTGCTGGGCCATTAATAGTCATAGAAACCGAAGTCATATGATGCGTTAAATCGAAACCAGAATAGAGTTTTTTGGCATCATCTAAACAACAAATAGAAACACCTGCATTTCCAATTTTACCATAAATATCGGGTCTTACATCAGGATCATTCCCATACAAAGTAACCGAATCAAAAGCTGTAGATAAACGTTTGGCATCCATGCCTAAACTTACATAATGAAAACGTCTGTTGGTTCTTTCTGGGCCACCTTCGCCTGCAAACATTCTTGTAGGGTCTTCTCCTGTTCTTTTAAAAGGATACAAACCTGCTGTATATGGAAATTCTCCAGGCACGTTTTCTTGTAAATTCCAGCGTAACAAATCTCCCCAAGCTTGGTACTTAGGCAAACTAACCTTTGGTATTTTTGAGTGTGACAGTGACTCGCTTTGGGTTTCAATTTTTATTTCTTTATCACGAACTTTAAACGTATAAACTGGATTTTTATACTTGTTTACTTTTTCTTGCCAGTTTAAAATGATTTCCCAATTGTAAGGATCTAAGTCTAGTTTTACTTTTTCGAATTGAGCTAATAGTAGTTTGATGAATTCTTTTTCATCAGTATTAATATGTTCTAAAATTGCATCTTCATCCAATCCAGTTTTAATAATTTCTACGGATGAATTTGTGATAGATACTATAGTTTGATAAATCCCATATAATTTTTGAGCAACAATTACTTGTTCATCTACTTTTTTGTCATAATCCCTATTATCATCAGCAATTTCTGATAAATAACGCACTCTTTTTGGCGGAATTACAAAGATCTTTTCAGACATTGCTGAGGTAATTTCCATAGTTGATTGTAAATCAGCGCCAGTTTTTTCAACTAATTTGTCCATAATACTTTTGTACAAAGTATTCATTCCAGGATCATTAAATTGCGATGCAATTGTACCGTAAACTGGTAAATCCTCTTGATTGATATGCCACAAATTATTGTTACGCATATATTGCTTTTTTACATCTCTTACAGCATCTAAAGCACCTCTTTTGTCAAATTTATTGATGGCAACCAAATCAGCAAAGTCAAGCATATCAATTTTTTCCAATTGTGTTGCTGCACCAAATTCTGGAGTCATTACATATAACGAAGTATCAGAATGTTCAATGATTTCTGTATCAGATTGTCCAATTCCTGAAGTTTCTAAAATAATTAGGTCAAACTCAGCTGCTTTTAAAACTTCTATGGCTTCATTTACATGTTTAGATAATGCTAAATTAGATTGACGAGTAGCCAAAGAACGCATATAAACACGAGAATTGTTAATTGCGTTCATTCTGATTCTATCTCCTAAAAGAGCGCCACTAGTTTTTCTTTTTGATGGATCAACAGAAATAATTCCGATTGTTTTTTTAGGAAAATCAATTAAAAAACGACGCACTAATTCATCTACTAAAGATGATTTTCCAGCACCACCAGTTCCTGTAATTCCCAAAACTGGGGTAGAATCCCCTTTTAATTTCCCTAAAGGGGAAAAAATATTTGCAAAATCTGAGTGATTATTTTCTGCAAGCGAAATTAACCTTGCAATTGTATTAACACCTTTATTTTTTAGATTTTCTAAAACTTTCTCACTTCCTAATTCTAGCAACCAACTACCATCTTCATTACAAACTTTCCCATTTTTTTTTGCGTAAGATTGGAGATCCTTCGCTTTGGGAAGGTTAGGAAGGGCTTGTTCACTTTTCTGCACCAAATCATTAATCATACCTTGTAAACCTAGCTCTCTTCCATCATCAGGAGAATAGATACGAGTTATTCCATAATCCATTAATTCCTTAATTTCTTCAGGAAGAATTACTCCACCTCCACCACCAAAAATTTTGATATGTCCAGCACCCTTTTCTTGCAACAAATCATACATATATTTAAAATATTCATTATGCCCTCCTTGATAAGATGTCATAGCAATTGCATTTACATCTTCTTGAATAGCACAATTCACAACTTCTTCTACAGATCTATCATGACCTAAATGAATTACTTCAACTCCTGTAGATTGAATAATTCTTCGCATAATGTTTATAGCAGCATCATGACCATCAAAAAGAGAAGCTGCAGTTACTATACGTACTTTATGTTTAGGTTTATAAGGAGGTATTTGTTTCATTCGTAATAAATGTTTATTTTTTATGTTGCAATTTAAGGAATTTTCAAAATAAAGTTTAATTTTATGAATATTTAATTAAATTATTGTGTTTTGTTACTGTGCATCATTAATTTGGCACATTTTTTGATAAATTATTGTTAAATTTAATATTATGAAAACTGTAAAATTATTATCATTATTTCTTCTAGTAGGTTTATATTCTTGTAATACAGTAAAGGTGGTTACTGATTATGATACGAAAGTAGATTTTAATCAATATAAAACCTTTGCATTTTATAAAACGGGAATTGATAAAGCTGAAATTTCTAGTTTAGATAAAAAAAGAGTTTTACGCGCAATTGAATCTGAATTGTTAGCTCAAGGTTTTACAAAATCTGAAAATCCGGATATGTTAGTGAGTATCTTTACAAAATCGAGACGTAAGGTAAATGTCAATCAGAATAATACTTTTGGTTACGGTTTTGGTTGGGGATGGAATCCTTACATGTGGAATGGAATGAACAACAATTTAAATATAAATGAGTATACAGAAGGTACTTTGTTTATCGATTTTATAGACAAAGAAAAGAAAGAATTAGTTTGGCAAGGTATTGGAACTGGTGCTCTAAAACTAGATAATGTAGAGAAAAAGGAAGAGCGCATTAAGCTTTTTGTAAAAGAAATTATTTCAAGATTTCCACCAGGAAAAGAAAAATAAAATATAGATAATACTCTTATATAAAAAACGCCAACAAATTAATGTTGGCGTTTTTTATATTATAAAAATGTAAGATTATTTAACTGGTTTAACCGTTTTAATAATTCTTGCAGCAATTTTATATGGATCTGCGTTAGAAGCTGGTCTTCTATCTTCTAACCAACCTTTATAACCTTTTTCTACAGCAATAATTGGAATACGAATAGACGCTCCTCTATCTGAAACTCCCCAAGAGAAATCAGTAATTGCAGCAGTTTCGTGTAAACCTGTTAAACGTTGATCGTTAAACTCACCATAAACAGCAATATGCTCGTCTACAACTGGTCTAAACGCTTCACAAATTTCAGCATATTTCTCTGCAGAACCACATTCTCTTAAAATAGAGTTAGAGAAGTTAGCGTGCATACCAGAACCATTCCAGTCCATATCTTTACCTAATGGTTTTGGATGATAATCTATATAGTAACCGTATTTTTCAGTTAATCTGTCTAATAAATAACGTGCAATCCAAATTTCATCTCCAGCTTTTTTAGCTCCTTTTGCAAACAATTGGAATTCCCACTGTCCAGATGCAACTTCTTGATTAATACCTTCAAAGTTTAAACCAGCATCAATACATAAATCTGCATGCTCTTCTACTAAGTCTCTACCATGTGTATTTCTACCACCTACAGAACAGTAATACATTCCTTGTGGAGCAGGATAACCACCTACAGGGAAACCTAAAGGTAATTGAGTAGCTTTATCCATAATGAAGTATTCTTGCTCAAAACCAAACCAGAAATCATTATCATCATCATCAATAGTAGCTCTACCATTAGAAACGTGAGGAGTACCATCTGCATTTAAAACCTCTGTCATTACTAAGTAACCATTAATTCTTGCAGGATCTGGATAAATCGCAACTGGTTTTAATAAACAGTCAGAAGAACCTCCTGATGCTTGTTTTGTTGATGAGCCATCAAAAGACCACATACCTAATTCTTCAACAGTTCCTTTAAAATCTTCATGCTCTTCTACTTTGGTCTTACTTCTCATGTTTTGAGTAGGATAATACCCATCTAACCAAATGTATTCTAATTTAATTTTTGCCATAATTATTTATTGTTGTGTGATGTTAATGATACAAAAATGGCTTTTTTTGTATTGATATCAAAAAAAAAGGGGGGTAAAAATTGAAAATGCAATAAAAATAATTTTATCCCTATTTTTTATAGGGTATATTTGTTTAAAAAATAAAAATTACCCTTTAAAAATCATATTATGTCAACAATTAGATTTTCTGCTTTACAAGAAATATTGAATAGAACTGCTAAAAAAGTGCAAGAAAATGAAAAAAGATCAGTTTTGTTTGGCAAAAATGTATTCAATAAACATGCTATGCAACAGTATCTTACTCGAGCTGCGTATGAAAGTGTAATGAATGCCATAGAAAAAGGCACTAGAATAGATCGTAAAATTGCAGATCAGGTTGCTGTGAGTATGAAAGATTGGGCTATTTCTAAGGGTGCTACACATTATACACATTGGTTTCAGCCATTAACTGGTGCAACTGCAGAAAAACACGATGCTTTTTTTGAGTCTATTAATGGTAGTTTGGCAATGGAAAAGTTTGATGGAGAGCAACTTGTGCAACAAGAACCAGATGCATCAAGTTTTCCTAATGGAGGAATAAGAAATACCTTTGAAGCTAGAGGTTATACAGCTTGGGATCCAACATCACCAGCATTTATTTACGAAACAACTTTGTGCATACCTACTATATTTGTGTCTTATACAGGTGAAGCTTTAGACAATAAAACACCATTATTAAGAGCCTTACAAGCCATAGATACTCACGCAACTGCTGTTTGTAAATATTTTGATAAAAATGCAACTAAAGTAAATGCCACTTTGGGGTGGGAACAAGAATATTTTTTAATAGACGAAGCGTTAGCACATTCAAGACAAGATATTTTAATGACAGGTAGAACACTTTTGGGGCATATACCCGCAAAAGGTCAGCAATTAGATGATCATTATTTTGGAAGCATACCAACAAGAGCCATGAGTTTTATGCAAGATTTAGAGCAAGAATGTATGCTGTTGGGTATTCCTGTAAAAACAAGACATAATGAAGTTGCACCCAATCAGTTTGAATTGGCACCCATTTTTGAAGAAGCAAATTTAGCAGTAGACCATAATTCTTTGTTGATGGATGTAATGCAAAAAGTTTCTAGACGTCATCATTTTAAAGTGCTTTTTCATGAAAAACCATTTGTTGGTATTAACGGATCAGGAAAACACAATAATTGGTCATTATCGACCCCAGATGGAACTAATTTGTTGAGTCCAGGGAAAACACCAATGAAAAATTTACAATTCTTAACTTTTTTTGTAAACACTATAAAAGCGGTGCAAGAAAACGAAGAATTGTTAAGAGCTTCGATTGCTTCTGCTAGTAACGATCATAGGTTAGGAGCCAATGAAGCACCACCTGCAATTATATCAGTATTTATTGGTAGTCAGTTGTCTAGAGTTTTAGACGAATTAGAAAATGTGACCAAAGGAAAATTATCGCCCCAAGAAAAAACAGATTTAAAACTGAATATTATAGGTAAAATTCCGGTAATTTTATTAGACAATACAGATAGAAATAGAACATCACCTTTTGCATTTACAGGCAATAAATTTGAGTTTAGAGCAGTAGGGTCATCAGCCAATTGTGCTAAACCAATGACAATTTTAAATACAATTGTTGCCAAACAATTAAAAGAATTTAAGTTAGAAGTGGATGCTTTAATTGAAGGTAAAAATTTAAAAAAGGATGAAGCTGTTTTTAATGTTTTAAGAGAATATATTAAAGCTTCTAAAAACATTCGTTTTGAGGGAGATGGTTATGGAGAAGCTTGGGAAAAAGAAGCCCAAAAAAGAAAACTGAGCAATAATAAAACGACTCCAGAAGCATTGCAAGTAAAAATTTCTAAGAAAACAATTGACTTGTTTAAAGAAATGAATGTAATGAGCCAAGTAGAGTTAGAAGCAAGGTACGAAATTAGCTTGCAAGAATATACCAAACGTTTGCAAATAGAAAGTAGAGTTTTAGGAGATATTGCAAGGAATCATATTGTGCCAACAGCTATTAATTATCAGAATACATTATTAGAAAACACTAAGAATTTAAAAGAAATTTTTGGTGATGCGTATAAAGATATTGCAAAAGAACAGATAGAATTAATCATGGTAATTTCTAATCATATTACAGAAATAAACGCTTTAACCATTAAAATGATAGACCAAAGAAGAAAAGCAAATAAATTACAAGGATTAAAATCTGCACAAGCTTATTGCAATAAAGTAAAGCCATTTTTTGATGATATTAGATATCATTGTGATAAATTAGAAACCATGGTAGATGATAATTTATGGCCATTAACAAAATATAGAGAGTTGTTGTTTACCAGATAAAATTATAGTACCAAAAAGCTAAAATTTAAGCAGATATAATTTCATTTAATTTTAGTTGTTTTTTATTCAAAAGGTTAAATTTGCAATTCACAATACAATAATATGAGTCAAGAAGTTTCTAAAAGATACGCACAAAGAGGTGTTTCTGCATCAAAAGAAGATGTGCACAATGCAATTAAGAATATAGACAAAGGTTTGTTTCCGAAAGCATTTTGTAAAATAGTACCAGATTATTTAACAAATGACGATGATTATTGTTTAATAATGCATGCAGATGGTGCAGGTACAAAATCTTCTTTGGCTTACATGTATTGGAAAGAAACAGGAGATATTTCTGTTTGGAAAGGCATAGCGCAAGATGCGTTAATTATGAATATAGACGATTTGTTATGTGTTGGCGCAACAGATAATATCATGTTATCATCAACCATTGGTCGTAACAAAAGTAAAATTCCTGGCGAAGTTTTATCAGCAATTATTAACGGTACAGAAGGGCTAATCGAAGATTTAAAAAAATTCGGAGTTACCATTCATTCTACAGGAGGAGAAACAGCAGATGTTGGTGATTTGGTGCGTACAATTATTGTAGATTCAACAGTAACTGCAAGAATGAAACGTTCTGATGTAATTGATAACGCAAACATAAAAGCAGGTGATGTTATTGTTGGTTTAGAATCTTTTGGACAAGCATCTTACGAAACCGAATATAATGGAGGTATGGGTTCTAATGGCTTAACTTCTGCAAGACACGATGTATTTCATAAGTATTTAGCAGATAAATATCCAGAAAGTTTTGATGCTGCTGTACCAGAAGAATTGGTATATTCAGGAGATACTAAATTAACTGATGAAGTAAAAGATTCTCCTATTGATGCTGGTAAATTAGTGTTATCACCAACAAGAACGTATGCACCAATTATCAAAGAAATTTTATCCCATTTTTCTTCGGATAAAGTGCATGGAATGATTCATTGTTCTGGAGGTGCACAAACCAAAATTTTACATTTTGTTGATAATTTGCATATTGTAAAAGATGATATGTTTCCAATTCCGCCATTGTTTAAATTAATACAAGAACAGTCTAAAACAGATTGGAAAGAAATGTATCAAGTATTTAATTGTGGTCATAGAATGGAAATTTATGTGTCTCCAGAAATTGCAGAAGACATTATTTCTATTTCCAAATCTTTTAATGTTGATGCTAAAATAGTAGGTAGAGTAGAAGCATCAGAAAAAAAGAAGTTAACTATTAAAAGCGAGTTTGGTATATTTGACTATAATTAAAAAAAATAAATGGGAAAAAAGGTATTTGTTTCAGGATGTTTTGATATGTTACATAGTGGTCATGTTGCTTTTTTTAAGCAGGCAGCTTCTTATGGTGACTTATATGTAGGTATTGGTTCTGATGCTACAGTATACGATTTAAAAGGCAGAAAAACTATAAATTCTGAAAGAGAAAGAATTTATATGATTAACGCCATAAAGTATGTTACAAAATCCTTTGTAAATTCTGGCTCTGGAATTTTAGATTTTAAAGAAGATCTAATAAAATTAAAACCAGATTACTTTATTGTAAATGAAGATGGTTATACGTCAGAAAAAGAAACTTTATGCAAAGAATTAGGTATAGAACTCCATGTTTTAAAAAGAATACCAGATGCAGAATTACCAGAAAGATCTACAACAGCAATTCGTTCTGCAGATAATTGTTCTTTACCTTATAGAATAGATTTAGCAGGTACTTGGATAGACCAACCTTATGTATCAAAATATGCTCCAGGTTGGGCAATAACATTATCTTTAGAACCAATTTTTGAGTATAATGAAAGATGTGGTATGTCTACGTCTACAAGAAATGCTGCAAAGAAAATTTGGCCATATTATTTGCCAATTGATAAGCCAGAAAAATTAGCAGAAATTTTATTTAAGTTTGAAAATACTCCAGGTTCAGAAATTATTTCAGGAGCACAAGATGCAATAGGTATTTGTATGCCAGGTCTTGTAAGACATTATTATAACAATGCATATTGGCCAGAAAAATTTGAATCTGTACACGAAGAAGAAGCACTTTCTTGGTTAGAGAAACATTTAAGTATGGTTACTTTGTGGCCACGAGAAAAAGGTTTAGATCTTTTAGAGGAAACTTATATTAATGAAGAAAATGTTAAGGAATTAACAGTTGCATCAGAAGAAGTTTGGGAAGCTATTAAAGAGAAAGATTTTAAGAGATTTTCTAAAGGTTTTTTAAGATCTTTTAATGCTCAAACTAAAATGTTTCCTAAAATGGTGAATAATAGAATTGAAAAAGAGATTGAAAAATATAGTGATAAAGCATCTGCTTGGAAATTAGCAGGAGCTGGTGGAGCTGGATATTTAATTCTTGTTTCTAATGAACCAATTGAAGGAACAATGAAAATTAGAATTAGAAGAAAAGAAGCACAGTTGTAACTTTTTTTCATAAAAGATTATTAAAAGAGATTAGTATTTAAAAACTAATCTCTTTTTTGTTATTTAAAAAAAAATAATTTATTTGTTAACTTTTTTCTGTTGATAAGTTTTTAATTACCTATTAGACAGGTGTTTAAAATATTTTATTGGAAACTATATGATAATTATCATCTTTTAAGTTTCGTTTTTTAAGGAATTTTATTTCTTCTAAATAAACTTAATCTACCAAAAATAATGAAATCTAAAACTGTGCTTTCTCAAACAAAAACGTATTCAAGAGAAGAAGCTTTACAAGCTGCAAAAACATATTTTAAAGGCGATGAATTAGCAGCCTCTGTATGGTTAAATAAATATGCGTTAAAAGATTCTTTGAACAATATCTACGAGAAATCACCAGATGAAATGCATCAAAGAATTGCATCAGAAATTGCAAGAATAGAGCAGAAATATAAAAACCCGTTAACCGAACAAGAAATTTTTGATGTCATTAAAAACTTTAAATACATTGTTCCTCAAGGAAGTCCTATGGCCGGAATTGGGAATCCGTTTCAAATAGCATCTTTGTCTAATTGTTTTGTAATTGGTAATAATGGCGAGTCAGATTCTTATGGCGGAATTCTAAAAATAGACCAAGAACAAGTGCAGTTAATGAAACGTAGAGGTGGTGTTGGGCACGATTTATCTCACATTCGTCCAAAAGGTTCTCCTGTTAAAAATTCTGCGTTAACTTCCACAGGAATTGTGCCTTTTATGGAGCGTTACTCAAACTCAACCAGAGAAGTTGCACAAGATGGTAGAAGAGGTGCTTTAATGCTGTCGGTTTCTATCAATCATCCAGATGCAGAAGATTTTATCGATGCTAAATTAGAACAAGGAAAAGTTACTGGAGCCAATGTTTCTGTAAGAATAGATGATGCTTTTATGAAAGCTGTTAAAGCCGATGAAAAGTACACGCAAAAATATCCAACATTTAGTAAAAACCCTGTGTATACAAAGGAGATAGAAGCTACTAAAATTTGGAAAAAAATTGTACACAATGCTTGGAAATCCGCAGAACCCGGAATTTTATTTTGGGATACCATCATTAACGAATCTGTGCCAGATTGCTATGCAGATTTAGGATACAAAACAGTTTCTACAAATCCTTGTGGAGAAATTCCTTTATGTCCTTATGATTCTTGTCGTTTGTTGGCAATTAACTTATTTTCTTACGTAGAAAATCCGTTTACAGAAAAGGCAGAATTCAATTTTAAATTATTTAAAAAACATATTGTTGTTGCTCAAAGAATGATGGATGATATCATTGATTTAGAGTTAGAAAAAATTGATGGAATTTTAGCAAAGATTGATGCAGATCCTGAAGAAGATACTGTAAAAGCCACAGAAAAAAATCTGTGGTTAAACATCAGACAAAAAGCTTATGAGGGTAGAAGAACAGGAATTGGAATTACTGCAGAAGGAGATATGTTAGCGGCTTTAGGAATTCGTTATGGAAGTGAAAAAGGCAATGCATTTTCTACCAAAGTTCATAAAACGTTGGCAGTAGAAACCTACAGAGCTTCTGTAAATTTAGCCAAAGAAAGAGGTGCTTTTTCAATTTTTGATGCAGCTAGAGAAAAAGAAAATCCGTTTATTTTGCGCTTAAAAGAAGCCGATAGCAAATTGTACTACGAAATGCTAGAACATGGTCGTAGAAATATTGCTTTGCTAACCATCGCTCCAACAGGAACAACAAGTTTAATGACGCAAACATCCTCTGGAATAGAACCAGTTTTTATGCCAGTCTATAAACGTAGAAAAAAAGTAAATCCTAATGACAAAGATGTTCGCGTTGATTTTGTGGATGAAGTTGGCGATTCTTGGGAAGAATATGTAGTTTTTCATCATCGATTTAAACAATGGATGGAAGTAAATAACATAGATTCTTCTAAAAACTTTACGCAAGAAGAATTAAACGAGCTTGTTAAAAAATCGCCATATTACAAAGCCACATCAAACGATATCAATTGGTTAAGTAAAGTAACCATGCAAGGCGCCATTCAAAAATGGGTAGATCATTCCATTAGTGTAACTGTAAATTTACCTAATAATGTTACAGAAGATTTGGTGGGCGAATTGTATTTAAAAGCCTGGCAAGTTGGTTGTAAAGGAGTTACTGTGTATAGAGATGGTTCTAGAGCTGGCGTTTTAATTTCTACGGATGATAAAACCGAAGACAAAACAATTAATGCAGGTTTTCCTAAAAAAAGACCTGTAGAATTAGAGGCAGATGTGGTTCGTTTTCAAAATCAAAAAGAAAAATGGATTGCTTTTGTAGGTATTTTTGATCACAAACCTTATGAAATTTTTACGGGTTTGGTAGATGATGAAGACGGAATTTTAATTCCACGTTCTGTAGAAAAAGGAGTAATTATTAAAAACAGAGACGAAAATGGTGCTTCTCGTTACGATTTTCAGTACAAAAATAAAAGAGGTTATAAAACCACTATAGAAGGTTTGTCTCATAAGTTTAATCCAGAATTTTGGAATTATGCAAAGCTAATTTCGGGTACTTTACGTCATGGAATGCCAATTGATAAAGTTGTCGATTTAATTAATAGTTTGCAACTAGACACAGCTTCTATCAACACTTGGAAAAACGGTGTGCAAAGAGCTTTAAAACGTTATGTAGAAGATGGTACAAAAGCAAAAGGACAAACCTGTGATAATTGTAATTCTACAGATTTAATTTATCAAGAAGGATGTTTAACTTGTCAAGAATGTGGTTCTTCAAAGTGTGGATAAACGTTGATTTGTAATAAACAAAGCTTCAGATAGATAAAATATTTGGAGTTTTTTAATTCAATAGGATTTTTAGAGTATATTCTGTAATTTTAACTCAATAATTTTTTTTATTATTGTATTTATACAAAGTGTGTATGTTACACTTTTCAAAAAAATAAAACTTTATGGATAAAAAAGGGGCAAATGAAATAGAAAATAATGATGAGAAGAATCAAATTATTCAACGTCAATTACGCTTTCAAGATCTATTAATTAGTATTTCAACCAAATATATTAATTCAGATTTATCGAATATAGATGAGCTTGTAAGTACATCTTTAAAACAAATAGGAGAGTTTGTACAAGCAGATAGAAGTTATATTTTTTCTTACGATTTTGTAAATAACACCACAAGTAATACGTATGAATGGTGTGCAAACGGAATTGAGCCAGAAATAGAAAATTTACAAAATATTCCTTTAAAATATATACCTCATTGGTTAGAAGCACATAGAAAAGGTGAGGCTTTTTATGTAGAAGATGTTAGTAAGTTGCCAAAAGATGGCGAGTTAGGTTTACGAGCTATTTTAGAGCCTCAAGGCATACAAAGTCTAATAGTGATACCTAAAATAAAAAACAATGAATTAATTGGTTTTGTAGGTTTCGATTCTGTTAGAAAAATAAATAAATATGCAGAAAATGAAAAAGATATACTTTTTGTTTATGCAAATATGCTGGTAAATGTAATTCAAAGAAAAGAGCACGAAGAGCTTATAAAAGAACAAGAAAAGAAAAAAGAAGAACTATTAAAAAATCTATCTCATCAAAACGAAGAATTAAACAAATATGCGCATGCAGTTTCTCACGATTTAAAAGCCCCTTTAATTAATGTACAAACTTTAATTGATTGGTTTATAGAAGATCATAAAGATAATTTACCAGAAGATTTTTCTCAACTTTTAAACGAAATCTCTTTAAATGTAGAGAAAATGAATCTTTTAATTAAAGGAATTTTAGACTATTCAACCATAGATCGATTAGAAAACGAAGACAGAGATATCGATTTTAATTCTATGTTAGATGAAGTTGTAAAAAGTCTTATAATTCCAGAACATATCAATATTAAAATACAAGATAAATTGCCAATTTTATATGGTAATGTTTGGAGGTTTAAACAGCTTTTTATCAATTTGTTAGATAATGCAATTAAATTCAGTAACCAAGAAAAAGGACTTATCGAAGTTGGTGTAACTGATAAAAATGAATACTATGAGTTTTTTGTAAAAGACAATGGAATTGGGATTCATTCTGATTATTTTGATAGAATTTTCAACGTATTTACCAAATTAGAAAGTACCAGTTTGTCTTCTGGTGTTGGCTTATCTATAGTTAAAAAAATAGTGAATTATTACAAGGGTAAAATTTGGATAGAAAGTGAAGTTGATTCAGGAACAACTTTTTATTTTACAATTTTAAAGTAGTAATATTTGCATGTTTAGAAAGAATTTTTTGTAGCTTCAAAAATAAAATCAATTCTAAAATCATCATCAGAAACAGAAGCTTTTAATTGCTTATTGTCTAGTATATATTTTATTTTTTTCGGGAACTCATTATCAGGATTTTCACAAACAAAAGATGTATCTGTTTGATTTGTAAACTTAAATAAAGTTGGTTTTTCGTTAACGCCTTTAACCTCTAAATACAAAGTGTCTTTAATAGAAATAATACTTAAAATCTCTTGAAAAGACCGTTTTTTATCTTTTATGGTATATCCCATACCTACCAAATTTGTATTCCACATTTCGTAAGTTTGGCTGCCAGGTTTGTCATTCAATCGTTTCCATTCGCCAATTAAAAAAGTAGGTTTTTGTGTTTTGTTGATATTGCTATTGCAAGAAAATATCAATAAAAATGCGCATAAAATAAAAAGCTTTTTCATAAAAATAGAATGGTTTTTTCCAAATATACCTATAAAAATTGTAAATTCGCAATCCAAGAAAAGAGGACAAGATGTTAGATAAATTAAGAATTGTAAAACAACGTTATGATGAGGTTTCTGATTTAATTATTCAGCCAGAAATCATTATGGATCAAAAACGTTATGCGCAATTGATGAAGGAATATAAAGATTTAGGTGATGTTGTTAAAAAAGGTGATGAATACCAAACCTTAACCAACAATATAGAAGAAGCTAAAGAAATTATTGCTGATGGTTCTGATGCTGAAATGACAGAAATGGCAAAAATGGAAATTGAAGAGGCCAATGCTAGAATTCCTGAATTAGAAGAAGAAATAAAATTCTTGCTAATACCTAAAGATCCTGAAGATTCTAAAAATGCAGTAGTAGAATTACGTGCGGGTACAGGTGGTGATGAAGCCAGTATTTTTGCTGGAGATTTGTTTAGAATGTATAGCAAATATTGCGAAAGTAAAGGCTGGAAAGTTTCTACAGTAGATTATTCTGAAGGTACAAATGGTGGTTTTAAAGAAATTCAGTTCGAAGTAAATGGAGATGATGTTTACGGAACGTTAAAATTTGAAGCAGGTGTGCATCGTGTACAAAGAGTGCCACAAACAGAAACACAAGGTCGTGTGCATACTTCTGCAGCAACGTGTATGGTTTTTCCAGAAGCAGAAGAATTTGATGTAGAGATCAATCCAAAAGATGTAAGAATCGATTTTTTCTGTTCTTCAGGTCCTGGAGGTCAGTCTGTAAATACTACCTATTCTGCAGTTCGTTTAACGCACATACCTACTGGTTTAGTGGCACAATGTCAAGATCAAAAAAGTCAGCATAAAAATAAAGAGAAAGCATTTAAAGTTTTACGTTCTCGTTTATACGATTTAGAATTGGCAAAAAAACAAGCAGAAGATGCTGCAAAACGTGGTTCTATGGTTACTTCTGGAGATAGAAGTGCAAAAATTAGAACTTACAACTATCCACAAGGTAGAGTTACAGATCATAGAATAAATTTAACTTTATACGATTTGTCTAACATTGTAAATGGCGATATTCAGAAAATTATTGACGAATTAATGTTAGCCGAAAACACAGAAAAATTAAAAGAATTAGGAGACGGAATTTAAGCTCACTTTTCTTTCTAAAATATTCAAATCTCAAAATTTTACATTTTGAGATTTTTTATTTGCGTTACTTTTTAAATGAAATGCATTAATCTACAAAGTACAAACCTTGTACTTTTGAAGTAACAAAAAAATAAAAATTATGATTGCTACAAAAATTTTAGGATTAACTGCAGCTGTAAGTAAAAGTAAAAAGCTAAAAATTGCTTTATTACTTGCAGAAGTTGCATTATTTGCCTTTGCACTTCGTAAAGACAAAGAAGAAAATAATACAGAAAAAGAATTGCTAGAAGACAACAAAATTGCTGAATAAAAATGAATAGATTTACACCACTTATTTTATTGAGGGGGTAATGAAGTAAAGGTGTAATTTATTGTTTTTTATATATTTGAAACCTCAAAACAATCTGATAAGATTTGTTTTGAGGTTTTTTTTATGATGAATATTCAGAGGTTAGTTCGTCTGTAATTAAACCATCTTCTAAAGTTTGTATAACACCCAAAGCCGCTCTTTCTCCAGAAATCATAGCCGCATTTAAAGAACCATTTAAAAGCTGATCTCCTGCTAAAAATATAGTGGATTTTAACTTGGTTTCTGTACTTGAAATCTCATATTGTAAGTTGGTTAATTTGGGTAATGCCTTTTTAATTTTATAGTGTTTTATAAATTTTTTTACATCAATTCCACAGTAAATTTTTAAATCTTCGGTTACTTTTAAAATGAGATTTAAATCATTTAGATTATGATCTTTTACAACAGTTACAGATAACAGTTCTTTATCATTTTTGTTTTCTTCGGACAAACTTGTATGATAAAAAATATTATTAATCAATGCATTTTTATCGGCAATTAAACCAATTAAAGGTTTTTTTATAATTCTTTTATGAGTTTCAAAATATAAAGTATCGCAACTTTTCCATGCAGTTTCTTGGTTTTTTAAGTTGCCAATTAAACTAGAAGCATCTGTAGCAATAATGGTAATATGGCTTTCAATTTTTTTATCATTATTTAAAATAATTTGGTTGTCTTTTACCTCTTTTACTGGTGTGTTAAATTTAAAAGTTGTGTGTTTTAAATTCGATTTTAATTGATTCGGAATTTCTTGAATTCCTTTTTTAGGTACAGCAGCATAACCATCACCAAACATTTTATAAACAAATTCGAACATTCTGCTCGAGGTTTCTAAATTGGGTTCTAAAAAAATACCGCTAAAAAAAGGTTTAAAAAAATCGTTAATCATAGCTTCAGAAAAACCAAAATATTGTAAATATTCTAAAGTTGATGTTTCTTTTGAGTTAAAAATTTGTGCTATATTTTTTCTCTTTAGTTTTGTGTTTAACTTTAAGATTTTTGTTTTGTCAGAAAAATTACCAACAGAAGAAAAAATTGTTGGCAATAATAGAGAAATGTTTCTTAAAGGATCTACAATACTGCGTGATTTTCCTTCTTTAAAAATGGTTGCTCCTGGTAAAAAGTTTTGCAATTCTAAAAGATCGTAATTCAAATATTTTTTTGCTGCAGGATACGAAGTTAACAATACCTGAAACCCCAAATCTATAGTATGTCCTTTTATAACTTCCGATTTTACACGGCCTCCCACTGAGTTAGAAGCTTCTAGTATTGTAGGATGATATCCATAATTTTCTAAGATTTGAGCTGCAATTAAACCACTAACACCTGCACCAATAATGTTTATTTTATATGCTGACTTTTTCATTTTCTTTCTTTTTTAAATAAGAACTAATTATTCTCTGAATATCTCTGTTATCTTTCTGAGGCTGCACAAAAAACTGATAATCTTCTGGTTGTATTAATTGCTCAGCTTGTAATTTATCTACATAACCAAAACCTTTATAAATTCCGTCTAAAATTAGAGCAAAACCTATTTCGTTTTCAGTTCTTCCAGTTTCTTTAATCACTAAATTTTCAGCGCCAATTCCTATTGATTTTATAGCTTTTTTTACACGTATATTGTAATCACTTACAGTTTCTTTATTGCAACAAATACCTTTACATTCTTTAATTTGATAATGAAAGCAAGTGGTTACATTGGTTTGTAAATGGCAATATTTAGGACACAAGTTAAACTCTTTGCATAAATATTCCAAATGATTTCTAACTTCAGAAACATTGTAATATTTGGTTAACGGATTTGGTATTAACTTTAAGCGATTATAAGCCAAGTGCAAAATTCCTTTTTGATCTTCGTAAGAAAATAAACCAACAGCTTCTCCAGCTCTTCTTTGTGCTCTATTGTATTTAGGATAAATGTGTTTTATTTCTGATGATTCGTACAAAAGCGCTAATAATTCACTACCAGTTTCTACATAAGAAATATCCGCAGTTTCTAAACACATGTTCTGCTCTTTCTTTTTTTTATCGTAAAAATGACTGATTACTCTTTGCTTTATATTATTGGCTTTACCCACGTAAATAACTTCTTTGGCTAAATTTTTAAAATAATAAACGCCAAAAGTTTCAGGTAAATTATCGACTACTTTTTTGTCTAATAGCGGAGGTAAAGTAGCTTGTCTAGATCTTGGATTTAAAAAAGAATTAATGATGAATTTATCATCTCTTTCAATTAATCTTTTAAACAATTCTGTAGTAGCTTCAGCATCACCTTTTGCTCTGTGTCTTCCATTAATTGGGATGTTTTCATCAGAACAAATATTACCCAAACTATACGAATTTAATCCTGGAATTATTTTTCTAGATAAACGAACTGTACAGAGTTTTTTGCGTTTAAAATCGAACCCTAAACTTTTAAATTCTGCCTGAATTATATTGTAATCGAAGTTTACATTATGTGCTACAAAAATAGTGTCTTTGGTAATTTCTGCTACCTTTTTTGCTATCTCATAAAACTTAGGGGCATTTCTAACCATGGCATTTGTAATACCTGTTAAATTGGTAATAAATGGTGGTATATTTTGCTCAGGATTTACTAAGGATGTAAACTCATCAACCACAACTTTTCCATCAAAAATAAAAATAGATATTTCAGTTATTTTCTGACCTTTATATCCATTTCCTGTGGTTTCTATGTCTACAACAGAATAGAGCAATTAGGCAACAATATTTTTTAAATCTGCAATGGTTTCAGTTGGGTTTTCTGCGCCAAAAACAAAACTACCTGCTACTAAAACATTTGCACCAGCTTCAATTAATTTATTCGCGTTTTTATTGGTAACTCCACCATCTATTTCTATTTGACAATTAGAATCTGTAAACTCAATTAAATGTCTTAATTGGCTTACTTTTTTATAGGTGTTTTCTATAAATGATTGCCCTCCAAAACCTGGATTTACACTCATAATACAAACCAAATCTAAATCTACAATTATGTCTTCTAAAACTGCAATTGGTGTGTGCGGATTTAAGGCAACTCCGGCTTTCATTCCTGCAGCTTTTATGGCTTGCACTGTTCTGTGCAAATGTGTACAAGCTTCGTAATGCACTGTTAAAATATCTGCACCCAAATCTGCAAAAGTTTGTATGTATTGATCAGGATTTACAATCATTAAATGTACATCAATTGTTTTGGTAGCGTGCTTATTTATTGCTTTTAAAACTGGCATTCCAAAAGAAATGTTGGGTACAAAAACACCGTCCATAATATCAATATGAAACCAATCTGCTTCGCTATTGTTTACCATTTCTATGTCTCTTTGTAAGTTGGCAAAATCTGCCGCTAAAATTGAAGGTGCAATTAAATTACTCATCAGTTATTTTTGAATTTTTACAAAGATAATTATTTTGTAATAGCCAATTGTATGAACTGATCTTTAGATTGTTATTTTTTAAATTTAAAAAGACCTTTCAGGTTTTTAAAATCGGAAAGGTCTACATTTATTATAGTAATTGACTAGCAAACAAGTTTAGCCGTGATTGAAATGGCATCCTTTTTTTGCTTCAATTTATGGCAAAAAAAGATAGAATGGAAAGCGCGAATAGCTTCAAATAAAAAAAACTCCCAAAAATGAATTTGAGAGTTTTTAATTTTATGAATTTTAATGATTAACCAAGGTAAGTCATTAAAATTTTAGATCTAGAAGTATGTTTTAATCTTCTGATTGCTTTTTCTTTTATTTGACGAACACGTTCTCTTGTTAAATCGAAAGTTTCACCAATTTCTTCTAATGTCATTGGTTGGTGCTCACCTAAACCAAAGTATAATTTTACTACATCTGCTTCTCTTGGTGTAAGTGTTTCTAATGCTCTGTTAATTTCAATTCTTAAAGATTCGTGTAATAAAACACGGTCTGGGTTTGGAGACTCACCAGAGTTTAAAACGTCGTATAAATTAGAATCTTCACCTTCTATTAAAGGTGCATCCATAGATACGTGACGTCCAGAATTTTTCATAGATTCTTTAACGTCATTAACAGTCATGTCTAATTTCTTAGCAATTTCTTCTGCAGAAGGCGGACGCTCGTTTTCTTGTTCTAAGAAAGCGTACATCTTGTTAATTTTATTAATAGAACCAATTTTATTTAATGGTAAACGTACAATTCTAGATTGTTCTGCTAAGGCTTGTAAAATAGATTGACGAATCCACCAAACAGCATAAGAGATAAATTTAAAACCACGAGTTTCATCGAAACGTTTTGCGGCTTTAATTAAACCTAAATTACCTTCGTTAATTAAATCTGGTAATGTTAATCCTTGGTTTTGATATTGTTTTGCAACAGATACCACAAATCTTAAATTGGCTTTTGTTAATTTTTCTAAAGCTCTTTGATCTCCTGCTTTAATTAACTGTGCCAACTCTACTTCTTCATCTGCAGTAATTAAATCTACTTTTCCAATTTCTTGTAAATATTTGTCTAGGGATGCAGTTTCTCTATTGGTAACCTGCTTGGTAATTTTAAGTTGTCTCATCTAATTCTCTCTGACTTTTTAAAGGATTAATGTATTGCTACAACTTATTATACGTAACAATTAATGTAAATGTTACAAAATCTTTAATTTTTTTTTAAAAGTGTAAAAAGACACGTTCAACGTGTTAAAATTACGGATTAACTTTTTTTAAAAAATTAATGTGACGTATTACTTTTTTTTGTGTCTTAAAGGTAATCGATATTGAAAGCAAGTACTTTAGATAAGTTAACAGACGAAGAATTGGTCTTTAAAATAGTAGAAACAAATAACTCGCAATTGTTTGCTCTATTGTATGATAGGTTCTCGAAAGTTGTTTATAATAAATGTTATGGTTTTGCTAAAAGTAAAGAAGAAACAGAAGATTTAACGCACGATGTTTTTATTCGATTATTTATAAAGTTAAAAACGTTTAAAGGTAACTCTAAGTTTTCTACATGGTTGTATTCTTTTACCTATAATTTCTGTGTAAATTATGTGCAAAGAAATAATCATAAAAAACAAGAAAAAGTAACTGTAGTTACTGATGTTATTAAAGATGATGATGTGTCTCAAGAAATTGATGATGCAGCTTTGTTTGAATTAAAGTCTGATAAATTAGCGAAAGCGCTAGAATTAATGGAACCAAAAGATAAAATGATTCTGTTGATGAAATATCAAGATGATATGAGTATTAAAGAAATTAAAGAGGCTTTAGACATTGGTGAAAGTGCAGTAAAAATGCGTATTAAAAGAGCAAAACAAAAAGTGGTAAGTATTTACGGCGAATTATAGTCTATGGGGAATCCCTTTAAAAAAATATTGCATCATCATGAAGTGCCAGTAGTACTGAAAGAGAAAGTATTGAACGACATTAATATGATAAAGCTAACAATTGATGTGGCTGATTTGTTTTTGGTGAAATATCCAAATACAATTGGCGACATTTTGGGGGCCAATAATCAAACAAAAAAAGAAAAATAACTAATAATATGGCAATATGAATTCTTTATTAATTTTACTACAATCGGATTTCGATTTTAGTTTCTTACAAAATCTGTGGTACGATTTTGTTAATTTTTTACCGCAATTATTAAAAGGACTTGCTTTTTTAATTATTGGTTGGCTTTTTATAAAGTTTATTCTTTACATCATAAAAAAAGCATTAGGGCTTACCAATATCGATACTTTACCAGAAAAATTAAATGTTGATGAAATTTTTGGGAATAGCGCTATAAAAATTCAGCCTACCAAAATTATTATTACCACTATAAAGTGGATTTTAATTTTTGTGTTTGTAATTGTAGCATCAGAATTGTTAGGTTTAAAAATGGTTTCTGAGCAATTGAGTAATTTAATTGCGTATTTGCCAAAATTAATAAGTGCTTTAATCATTTTTGCAGTAGGTATTTATTTAGCAAATATGGTTAAAAAAGCAGTGGCTAGCATGTTTGCTTCTTTAGAGTTAACAGGAGGCAATTTAGTTGGTAACATTATTTTTTATTTAATTGCTGTTATTGTAAGTGTTACAGCCTTAAATCAGGCAGGTATAAATACAGATTTGATTACTAACAATTTATCTATTATATTTGCGTCGATTTTAGCAGCTTTTACCATTTCTTTTGGCCTTGGATCTAGAGATATTATAAAAAGACTTTTATATGGTTACTATTCTAGAAAAAACTTACAAGTTGGAAATAAAATAAAAACTGAAAATTTTGAAGGAATTATTAAGTCAATTGATAATATTTCAGTAATTTTAGAGGTCGAAAATAAGACCATAATTATTCCTGTAAAGGAAATTGTAGATAACAAGATTGAAGTGTTGCATTAATCATCACTTAAAATCTGATAGAAAGTTGGGGGACTATCTATCATGCGTGAGTTAATCACAAAAAAAGAGACCGTTTTTAACGGTCTCTTTACTTTTTTATATTGTAGGTTTTTTATTTAAAATAACCCATTTATTTGCGCGTCTATTCTGTCTATAATGTACCCTAAATCTTCTTGATTAGATACAAAATCTAAATTGTCTACCTCAATAACTAATAATTTTCCTTTTTTGTAAGTAGAAATCCAAGCTTCATAACGTTCATTAAGTCTACTTAAATAATCGATACTTATCGAATTTTCGTAATCTCTACCACGTTTGTGAATTTGCCCAACTAACGTTGATATGTCTGCACGTAAGTAAATTAATAAATCTGGTGGTTGCACTAAGTTTTCCATTAATTCAAATAAAGAGCTGTAATTGCTATAATCTCTATTAGTCATTAATCCCATTGCATGTAAATTCGGTGCAAAAATATGAGCATCTTCGTAAATAGTTCTGTCTTGAATTATGTTTTTACCAGTTTCTCTTAATTCTAAGATTTGACGAAAACGACTATTTAAAAAGTAAACTTGTAAATTAAAAGACCAACGTTCCATTTCTCCGTAAAAATCATCTAAGTAAGGATTTTCGTCTACTGACTCAAAATGAGGTTTCCAGTTAAAATGTTTGGCTAAAAGTTTGGTTAGGGTGGTTTTACCTGCGCCTATATTTCCTGCAATTGCAACGTGCATATTCTAAAGTTATATAAAATTGAAAAGTGCTGCTAAATTATAAAAATTATAGCTTTAAAATAGTTAACAAATCAATTTATATCCAAAACCTCTAACATTTAAAATTTTTATGTTAGTATCTTGTTTTAACTTTTTTCTGAGTTTGCTGATAAAAACATCCATACTTCTGGCATTAAAAAAATCGTCATTACCCCATAATTTGTTTAAGATAAAAGTTCTGTCTAAGACTTCATTTTTTTTCTCAAAAAGATAAAAAAGTAATTGCGCTTCTCTGTGTGTTAAAGTTTCTGTTGTATTTAAATGTACCAAAGTTTGCTTGGTAAAATTAAAAATATACTCGCCTATTTTAAGTGTTTCTACATTGGTTTTTAATTCAATTCTATTCAATAATGCTTTAATTCTAACAATAAGCTCTTCCATAGAAAAGGGCTTTTTTAAATAATCGTTACCACCAATAGAAAAACCTTCTAAAACATCGCTAGTTTGCGATTTTGCAGTTAAAAAAATAATAGGAATATTCTTGTTTTCTTGCCTAATTTCTTGAGCCAAAGTAAACCCATCTTTTTTGGGCATCATAACATCTAACACTAAAATGTCTGGTTGTTCAGTTTGATAAATTTGGTAAGCTTCTTCGCCATTTTCTGCATGATAAACCACAAAATTTCTAGTTTCTAAACTCTCTTTTACAATCATTCCTAAACTGGCTTCATCTTCGGCTAAAAGTACTTTTATTTTAGACATTGGGTATGGTTATTTTAAAAATGGTTTGTTTTTTATCAGAAGAAAGCGCAATGCTTCCTGTATGTTTTTCGATAATTTTTTTACAATAATACAAGCCAATTCCAAAGCCTTTTACATCGTGTTTATTTCCTTTCGGAACTCTGTAAAATTTGTCGAAAATTTTTTCTTGTTGATTTTTTTCAATTCCATTGCCATCATCAGCAATGGTTATTTCTGTTGAATTTAAAATAGAATTGATGTTAATTTCAATAGTATTTCCACCATATTTTATGGCATTGTCTATTAAATTAGATATTACATTTTCAAAATGAAAAACATCAACATTTACATAATTAGGTTGTAAGTTCCACGAAAAATGCAGCTCTTTGTAATTGGCTAATAATTGGTGTTTTTTTACAAGTTTTTCTGTCATTTCAACAACATCAACAGTTTCTTTTTTTAGCATTAGTTGTTCGCTATCTAAAGTAGCAGTTTCTAACAATTTTTCTACCATTTGATGCAGTTTTTTTAATTGTACAGAAGACATTGCCAAATATCTTTGGGTTTTTTCTTTATCATCTAAAACATTAAAATTTTCTATAGCTTCTATGGCTGTAGAAACTGTAGCAATTGGTGTTTTAAATTCGTGCGTAATATTGCTAATTAAATCGTTTTTAATAGCTGCTAATTCTTTTTGTTGATTAATAATTTTTAATAAATAGAACAAACAAGAAATAATTAATAAAGACAAAATTAACGATAGAAAAATGCCACCAAAACTTCTTTTTAGCACTTCGTAATTTGGGTTGCTGTAATATAATTTATAAGATTGATTGTCTTTTAAATAAGTAGATTTTGAGTTTACTGAGAATTTTTTATCCACTAAAGTAGTGTCTTTGGTTTTCTTAAAAATAGTGTCTTTTTTTAAATGATGAAAACTTGTTTTTAAGTGAATACCTTTGGTGTTTAATTGATTTTCTATTAAAGAATCTATTGTATTGTAATCTAAAGATTGATCTAAAAACGAAACAAAGATGGGTTTTAGATTGGTAATTAGTTTTAAACTATCTGCGGCTCTTTTTCCTTTAAAATATTTTACTGCAGTTTTATTGCCATTTTTATCAAAATGAATTCCGTTTTTATCATCTGTAAATTGGGTGTAAGAAGTAATTGAATTATCGGTTTGTTTTAAATTATTTATCGAATCTTTTTTAATATTGATTTCAGTTACAATCTTTCTGGTTTCCAACATCATAGAATCTATTTTTTCTTGAGAAAAATTTTCATCCGAAGAAATTTGAATACTATTAATAGTAAATTTTGGTTTTTCGTTTTCTTTAGAATTTGAACTGTTTTTTATTTTTGAAATTATAGAATCGAAAGAAGTATTGCTTTTAATTTTTACAGTTTGGTCGTGTTCTGTATCGTTATTAATAATAGTTAAAAACTTGCTTTTTGCCAAAGTAGAAAAATATTCTTCTATAGCATTGTCTAAACTTAACTGAATTTCATTAGCAACTCTTTGCTTGTTTTCTTGGTAGTTTTTTAAATTCCAATAAAACTGAACCCCAATTGTGGTAATAATTGTGGTAGCTATTAAATAAAAAATCCATTTGTATTTTTTGGTATTCATATTACAAATATAAGTTGTAATTGCTATAAATTTAGTCGGTTAACACTCGTTAACACTTGTTAACCTAAAAAACTAAAGATCATTCTCATCTTTGTAGTGAACAATAATCTAAAATAATTTATTATGAAAAAATTCCTTTTATTGGTGGCAATTTTAGCATCACCATTTAGTTTTTCGCAAGAGCAAGAAAATAAAGAGATACATGTAAAAGTGAGTAAAATGGCTTTTAAAGCAAATTCGGCAGAAGAATTAGAAACTATAAATTGGGAGCGCATTAAAAGAGTATTTAGCGAAGATACTGAAAACGAAAATATAGAAATGAGCTTTACTTTAAGTTATCCAGCATCGAAATACAAAATTAAAAGCTCGATTAAAGTAGGTGGACAATCTAGAAATATTGACTCTTTAATTTTAAAATCTAAAAAAGGAATTCAATCCATAATAAAATTATCTAAACCTTATAAAAACTAAATATCATGAAAACTTTTATCACAGCATTTGCACTTTTGTTGGTTTGCACATTACAAGCACAAAATTTTACAGGAAAAGCGATTTATAAAACAAGTCAGAAATCGAACTTTAAAATGAATAATGAAAAAGGTGTAGATGATAAAATGCAAGAAGAGCTAAGAAAAAGAATTCAGAAAATGTATCAAAAAACATATATTTTAGAATTCGATAAAACTACATCTACCTACAAAGAAGATATAAAATTAGATGCACCAAAGCCACAAGTTGGGGGTAATAATGTTGTTGTAATGTCTTTTGGAGGTTCTGGAGCAGCAAGTGTGTATTATAAAAACATTCAAGAAAAAAGATTTGCAAATCAAACAGAAATAATGGGTAAAGTGTTTTTGGTAAAAGACGCATTACCAAAATACAATTGGCAAATGACTACCGAAACAAAAAACATTGGCCAATATACATGTTATAAAGCTACATATACAGAAGAAGTAGAAAGTATAAAAATAAGCATTGTTAACGGAGAAACCAAAGAAGAGATAAAAAAAGAAACCAAAGTAACTACTGCTTGGTATACCTTACAAGTACCAATTAGTAATGGGCCAGATAATTACCAAGGGTTACCTGGTTTAATTTTAGAAATTAACGATGGTAAAAAAATGATGGTTTGTACTGAGATTATTTTAAACCCGTCAGAAAAAATAACCATTCAAGAACCAGCAAAAGGTAAGGTTGTTAACCAAAACAAGTTTGATGAAATTCAGGAACAAAAATCAAAAGAAATGATGGAGAAATTTAAAAGTAGAAATGGTTTTGAAATGGGAAATGGAGTTCGAGTAAAAATAGGAGGCTAAAGGTGTTAAAGTTTTCCCAACGCTTTTAAACTTTTAAACCTTTTTTAAGTCATACTGAACATATAACCGATATTTTTACAAAAAAATAAAAATGATGAAATCAGTATTTACTTTCTTATTAGTTTTAGCAACTAATATCTTATTTTCTCAAAGCGACTTTCAAGGTAAAGCAACCTACATGTCTAAAACTACTATGGATATGAGTAGGTTTGAAGGAAGAAGTGAGCAAGAGAAAAAGCAAATTATGGCTCGTATGAAAAACATCTTGGAAAAAACATACACCTTAAGTTTTAACAAAACAGAATCTGAGTTTAAAGAAAACGTAAAACTTGATGCTCCAGGTACAAGTGGGCCAAGATGGGGTTCTAGCAATGGAAAAGGCGCTATTTATAAAAACCTTAAAGAAAAAGAAATGATTGAAGACGTTGAAATGTTTAGTAAACGTTTTTTAGTTATTGAAGAAATGGATCAACCTAAATGGCAGTTAAGTACCGAAACAAAAAAAATTGGTCAATATACTTGTTACAAAGCAACTTTGGTAAAAGTAGATACCAGTGTAGATTTTGGAAGTATTTTTGGTAGAAGAGGAAGAAGAGGTGCAGATAATACAGATAAAAAAGAAGAAGAAAAAGAACCAGAAGTTAGAACTTTAGCAGTTACTGCATGGTATACACCACAAATTCCAGTTAGTTCAGGTCCAGATTCTTACTATGGATTACCAGGGTTAATCTTAGAATTAAATACAGGTAAAACAACAATGTTATGTACAGAAATTGTATTAAATCCGTCTGAAACTTTAGAAATAAAAAAGCCAAATAAAGGTAAAAAAGTAAACAGAGAAGAGTACAATAAAATTATAAAAGTAAAAACAGACGAACTTAAAGAACGTTTTCAAAACAGAAGTAGAGGTGGTGGAAGAAGATTTTAAAAATCGTCAAAATTGCTTTTAACCCAACTATTTTAATTCAAATCAAACAAATGAAAAAAATATTACTATTCACCATTTTAATGGTGTCATGGATATCTACAGCCCAAATTACTTTAAGAGGTGTGGTTAAAGATTCTATAGGAGAGCCTTTAGAAATGGCCAATGTTATTGCTCTAGATACTGTAGCAAAAACAATTAGTTCTTTTGGTTTTACAGATGCAAATGGAAACTTTAAATTAGATTTAAAACGCAACACTACCTATAATATAAAAATTAGTTACGTTGGTTTTAAAGAAATTAGTGAGTTTATTAAAACTAAAGAAACTAGCATTTCTAAAAACTATACCTTATACGAAGACAATATGTTAGATGGTATTAATATTGTTGCTAAAATGCCAGTAACTATTAAAGGAGATACTATTGTGTATAATGCAGATTCTTTTCAAAATGGTTCTGAAAGAAAGCTGAAAGATGTTTTAGAAAAATTACCAGGTGTAGAAATTAATGATAATGGACAAATAGAAGTAGAAGGTAAAGCTGTAGAAAAAATAATGGTAGATGGTAAAGAGTTTTTTAGTGGAGATACTAAATTAGCTACAGAAAACATACCTTCTAATGCTGTAGATAAAATTCAGGTTTTAAGAAATTATGGAGATGTTAGCCAATTAAGTGGTGTACAAAACAACCAAGATCGAGTTGCTATAAATATTAAATTAAAAGAAGGAAAAAAGAATTTCTGGTTTGGAGATGTTTTAGCAGGTGCAGGAGATTCTCCAGATACAGGTTTGTATTTATTTCAGCCAAAATTATTTTATTACACTCCTAAATACACTATCAATATTATTGGTGATGTAAATAACATGGGCGAAGTTGTAATTAGCAGAAGAGATGCCAGAAGTTTTGGTGGTAGTTTTCGAAGTCAAAGTCCATCTAATGGTACAAACATTAATTTAGCAGATGCAGGTATTGGATTTTTAAATGCAAGTACAAGAAATGCAAATCGAATTGAAACTAAATTAGGAGCTTTAAACTTTACGTATTCTCCTAATCCAAAGTTAGATTTAAGCGGATTTTTAATCTGGTCTAGTAACTCAAATGGACAAAGAAATATTAATTCTATCGATTATATAGATCCAGATACTCCAGATGATGTTGTAGATAATAGCACAGATCAAACTAGTAATACAGGTTTATTCAGATTCAGTACTATTTACAAAAAGAACATTAACAATCAATTAAACTATAATGTTTCTGGTCGTTTTTCTAACGAATTTAGAACCGATAATGTAAACTCTTTTGTTTTAAGTGATATTACAGAGACTGAAAAAGCGACACCATATACTATAAATCAAGATTTCAGCTATTTTTATACAGCAAGCGAAAAAAGTATTTTTGCTTTAGAAGTAAAACATTTGTTACAAGACGAAGATCCATTTTATTTGGCTTCTTTAGAGAATGATCCTTTTAACAATAACCCAACTAACGACGAAGATTTAGAAGACTTAGAAGATGGGTTTGATGATACTGCTTTAACTTTAGGTTTAGACAGATCTAATATGTACTACAACTTAGAGCAAGATAGACGTGTAAAATCGAATCAATTAGATGCAAAATTAGATTATTACTATATCTTAAATGATAAAAGTAATTTAAACTTTGTAACAGGAACTATTTTAAGTTCACAAAATTACGATTCTCGTTTTTTCCAAATTTTAGATGATGGTTCTGAGGTAGATCCTACTCCTACAATTTCAGGAATAGACAGTTCAGAAACTACAAACGATACCGAATATAATTTTACAGATATTTATGCAGGTTTAAGATACCGTTTAAAAACTGGGATTTTTACAATTACTCCAGGTTTTACAGTACACTCTTACAACTCTAACAATACACAATATGGGTCAGAAACATTTAAAGATACTTTTGTAAAAGTGTTACCAGAGTTCGAAACGATTGCGCAGTTTAAAAGTAGCGAGAGTTTAACATTCAGCTACAAACAAGAGGTTAATTTTACAGATGTAAATCAAATTGCAAGAGGTATTGTAGCTAACAGTTATAGTTCTTATTATGCAGGTAATGCAGAATTAATAAATGCAAGTTTCCATAATGTAAGCTTGTTTTACAGAAGTTTTAACTTGTTTAATAACAGTAGTGTTTTTGCAAGGCTTAATTATAGAAAAACAATAGATCAAGTAAATTCGAATACAATTTTCGAACCAAGTTCTGTAGTTTCTAGTAGTACAAGTATTAACTCACCATTTGACAACGAAAGTTTTACAGCTTTTGCTAGATTAAGCAAAACCATTCGAAAAATTACAGCAAGAATTGGAGGTAACTTTTCATACAACAAAAGCTATCAATTTATAAACCTTGAAGAAAATACAAACGAAAACATTTCAAGAGGATTTAACTCAAGAATTGGTACAAACTTTACAAAAGCACCTAACGTTAGTTTGAGTTATAATTTAACTTTTAACGATCAAGTAAACAGTGCAAGAACAGAAGATATTAATACTGTTACACACGCACCAGCTATTAATTTCGACGCTTATATCTGGAACTCTTTAACGCTTACTGCAGATTATACTTTTAACGAAGTTAGACAAGAAGGTAGTAAACAAAGTTCTTTTAACATCTTTAACGCAAAATTTGCGTACAGAAAAGATAAAGATGCAAAAATGGAATACGAATTAGTAGGTAGTAACTTATTAGGTACTGGTTCAGAAACTTCTGTTGGACAAAGTATAATTTCTTTTAATGTAAATGAAAGATTTATTATGCCAAGATTTATTAGTTTAAGACTACGTTATCAACTATAAAAAAATATTTTATTTATTTTTAAATGGCTCTTTTTAGAGCCATTTTTTATTTAGTTTTTTTACTTTTACAGCATGAGTTTATTAGCAACAAAATCATCTTTATACGCTACTTTTAAAAGTTTAGGCTTGCTGTATTTATTTATTGCATATGGTCTTTTTTTAGATGGTTTTTATGTATTTACCATCACAGAAAATGCACAATTGTATGCAAATATTAGCATGCTTTTGGTTTTTCCAATCGTATATTTTAAAGTAAATAAAAGATCTAAAGAGCACTTAATTGCTGGAGTTTTAATCGGCTTTTTTGGCGAGTATCTTTTTTCGGTTTTAATGGGGATGTATACTTACAGATTAGACAACGTGCCACATTATATTCCTTTTGGGCATGCTTTAGTTTATTTAGCAGTGTTATATTTTTCTAAAGCAGCTTCAATCATTAAACACAGAAAAAAAATAGAAATATTTTTAGCCATTTTTATCTTTATTTATGCAACCGTATTTCTAATTTTTAAGTTCGATGTTTTTGGTTTTGTAATGACAATGGCAACCTTATACATTTTAAGAAACAAACCCAGAGAACGTTTGTTTTATTTAACCATGTACGTTTCTGTTGCTTATCTAGAAATTATTGGTACAAGCCTTTTATGCTGGAAATGGCCTCCAATTGCTTGGGATGTAATTCCGTTTTTACCAAGCCATAATCCACCAAGTGGAATTAGTTTATTCTATTTTTTATTAGATTTAGGTTGTTTGTGGGTGTATAAAAAACGTCATAAAATTACTTGGCAAAGAATGAAACACATCAGAAGTATTCGTTTAAGTAAAAGTATATTAACAAACTAATATCAAATAATATTCGTTATTAAAAATAACAGTTCCAGTAAATTTTAAGTGATAAAAATGATGTCGAGAACTAATTAAAAAAACAAATGTCAATAAAAGTAGCATCCGTAACAAAAACATATAAAACTCAAAAAGCATTAAATAATATTTCTTTTTCTGCGGATAAAGGTCAGATTATTGGTTTTTTAGGTCCAAATGGAGCAGGAAAATCTACAATGATGAAAATATTAACAGGTTTTATAAAACCCAATAATGGAGAAGTTTTTGTTGATGAAATTGATGTTTTACAAAACCCATTAACAGCTCAAAAAACAATTGGTTATTTGCCAGAACATAATCCTTTGTATAAAGAGATGTATGTGCGAGAATACTTAGAATTTCAGGTATCTATTTTTAAAGTTGATAAAAGCCAAATAGAAACTTGTATAGAAAAAGTAGGTTTAACAGTAGAGGCACATAAAAAAATACATCAACTCTCAAAAGGATATCAGCAAAGAGTTGGTTTGGCAGCAGCCATTTTACACAATCCTTCAGTTTTAATTTTAGACGAACCCACAACAGGATTAGACCCAAATCAATTGGTAGAAATTAGAGAATTAATTAAAGAATTGGGTAAAAATAAAACGGTACTTTTTTCTACACATATTATGCAAGAAGTAGAAGCGGTTTGTGATAGAGTTCTAATTATTAGAAAAGGCGAATTACTGGTTGATAAAAAATTAAAAGACCTCCAAAATTACAATCAACAAGTTATAAAAGTTGTTTTTGATGTTGCAATTGATGAGAGTAAGATGCAACAAATTCCTTATTTATTATCTCTTGATAAATTAGACCATAAGTCTTGGAGATTATTTTTTAAAACCCAAGAAGATATGCGTTCTCAAATTTTTGATTTTGCGCAAGAAAATAAAATAAAAATTTTAGAGTTAGTTGCAGAAAACAAAAATTTAGAAAGTTTGTTTAGAGAATTGACTTTACAATAAAGTTGTATATCTGTAAAATATAGACTTTACAGGTCTTGAATTATCTCGAAAAAATAACTACAAATTACTTCCTTTTAAAGTTTGCAATACGCGTTAAGGATTGAGCGGTTTGTTTGAACTCTTTTTTGCTTTTTCAGCAAAAAAAGTGAGTAGCGAAAGCCTGACCTGAAAGGGAACGCCCTAAAAATTTTAATGGGTTAAATATTGATAAGCTTCTAATAAAGTAGGGAAAACCATAATACTACCAGCTTCTTTTAATTCTTGTTCAGAGTTCTGGGTTAAAATTCCTATAGGATTCATGCCTGCAGCCTTAGCCGCTTTTGTACCTGTTAAACTATCTTCAAAAACCCAAAGATGTTTAAAATCTTCTTCTTTAAAATTTAAGGCTTTTGCTAGTGTTTTATACGCTTCTGGATCTGGTTTTGGTTTTTTGTAATCTTGTACTCCAAAAACAGTTGTAAAGTTTAAGTCTAAATGCTGAATGCTATTTTTTAAAAATTGTTTAGTTGCGTTACTTGCAATGCCATAAGGAATCTTTTCTTCGGATAAAAAAGCTGTAATTTCACGAACACCTGGTAATAATTCAGGCACTGTAAAATACTTGTCTAAATGCTCGTCTTTTAGGTAATACAATTCTTTAGTTTGAGCTTCTTTACCAATAACGCTGCAAAAATATTCTGCAATTATTAAAGGTGTTTTGCCTGTATGACTTTTTGGAAAAGGAGCGATTTCTTCATTAAATAATTCTTTAAAAGCAGAAGTCCAAGCAGAATAATGACTGTTAAAACTATCTACAATAACTCCATCAAAATCGAATAAAAAACCTTTAGGCAACAGTTTCATTTACTAGTGTTTTAGCGGCCACTAATTTAGTTAAATATGGATTTAAAAACTTGTTAGTTGGATCTAATTTTTCTCTAATTTCTTTAAAGTCATTCCATTTTGGATAAATTTTAGATAATTGAGCATCTTTAGCAGAAAAACGTTTGCCCCAATGAGGTCTACCTCCGTGTTTTAAAAATATTTTTTCGATACTTTTAAATGCTTCATAAGTATCTGCAGTTGCAGCATTTCTAGAAACACAGCCCATAGTTACTGTATCTTGTTTATAGGCATAGCTTAACCAAGATTTATCTTGATACACAAAACGCACATCCATAGGAATGTGAATAAAAGATTTATTACTCCACTTGTTAATTTCTGTTTTTAATTCATTAAAAACTTCTGGAAACTTGTCTAAAGCAATTGTCCATTCTGCCAATTCTAAAGTAGAACCTCTAGATTTAGTAACTGTAGCTTGGTATAATGTACCTTTGTGCTCTTTTTTAGCGCTGAAAAAGGCTTTGGCTAGTATTTTATTAGCGATTGCAGTAATCCAAGGAAATTTGTGAGAATATTTATATAGAAATTTAGAAGTGTTTCTTCTATGTTTTAAGTAATTTGGTCCTTTATTTTCAGTAATTTCTTTTTTAGGATCAATTTTATCACCAGTAATTACATAACCTTTGTTTGTATGAGGCAACCATAAAATTCTTAGAAAGTCGTGCTTTTTTAATCTGCTTTTTATTTTTGGTAACCATTCATTATCACTTTCTGGTCTTTCTTTTACATGAAGTGTGTAAGCAGGTTCACATTGAAAAGTAATTGTAGACATTACACCTAACATGCCTAAAGAAACACGAACTGCATCTATTAAATTGTCTTGTTCTGTAATTTTTTTTATGCTACCATCTGCAAGCACTAAGTTACATGCAGTCATGTATTCACATAATAATTTTCCGCTTGTACCATGGGTTCCTGTAGCTAAAGCTCCACCAATGGTAATGGTATTAATATCTGGTAAGCAGGGTATACACCAACCAACAGATTCTATAGCTTCTAATAACTCGCTTAAGATTAAACCAGACTGAACTGTTATTGTTTTTTTATTATAATCATAGGAAACAATTTTGTTATAGTTTGTCATATCAATCAAAACATCTGTGCCTGCAGCAATATCTGCGGAAGATTGTTTGCTTCCAAAAAAACGTATCTTTTCGTTATTTGCTATTACTTCTTTCAGCTCATCTTCAGTAGTAATAGCATACTTTGTAGTGTAGTTGTACTTTAAATTTTCATTCCAGCTAACCCAAGTACCGTTATTTTTTTGTTTCATGATATTTTGATTTTGTTAAACAAAATTACAAAATAAACGATTTATAATAGCTTTTAAAATGATAAAAATTATAAAATGAATTTTTGATAAATAAAAAGCACTATTTCATCAAATTGATAAAAATAGTACTCAAAATACAATAATGTCTTATTTTAATTCAATTTATAATTAATTTGTTGTTTTTGAAGTGTTGCTAATAATTCGCTAGAAACCTTAACTTTTGTGTTTCTACTTGGTAAGTTTACTTCAATTTTTTCTTTAGCATCCCAAATAGTAAACTTTAAAGACTGTTTACCTCCATTTGTTCTAAGAATTCTCTGTAGGTTAGTTATGGTTTCTTCAGTAATATCATCTACAGAAATTTTAATGGTTAATTTTTTGCACAATTCATCCATAATATCGTGCAATAATTTCATTTCTGTAAATTTTAATCTTGGTTCTCCAGTTACACCTTCTTTATTTGTCCAACCAGGCTGAATTGTACAACGCACAAATAAGAAAGAATTTGGCACTAAAAAGTGTTTCATTTTTAGGTAATCTTCGCCAAAAATTCGAAACTCATTACTATCTCCATAATCTTCTATGGTAAACATTGCCCAGCCTTTACCAGCTTTAGAAACTCTATGTTGTACATCAGTTATAATACCAGCAAAAGACAAATTCATACCCACATATTTTGCCAAATCTTCTTTAAAATATTTTAATGAAGCATTGCAGAAAATCATTTCATTTTTAAAATCATCTAAAGGATGTGCAGAAATATATATACCAATAACTTCTTTTTCTTGGGATAATAATTCCATGGTTCCCCAAGTTTCACACTCAGGAATATCTGGTTCAGGAAACTGAACAGTAGACGCTTCACCAAACATGGAAACCTGTGCAGAATTCTTGTTTTCTTGATATTTGCTACCAAATTTCATGGCACGTTCTAAGAAAGTTAACCCTTTTTCATCAGTAGCAAAATATTGTGCTCTGTGTGTATCTGTAAAAGAATCAAAAGCACCAGCTTTAATTAAGCTATCAAAAGATTTTTTGTTTGCGGCTCTTAAATCTACACGTTTTGCCAAATCGAAAATAGAGGTATAATTTCCGTTTTCTTTACGCTCTGCAATTATGGCTCTTACAGCAGCAGCACCAACTCCTTTAACTGCTGCCATTCCAAAACGAACAGCGCCTTCTTGATTTACCGAAAATTTTAAATAAGATTCATTTATGTCTGGTCCTAAAACCTGTAATCCCATTCGTTTACATTCTTCCATAAAGAAAGATACAGCTTTAATATCTTTCATATTATTAGAAAGTACAGAAGCCATATATTCTGCAGGATAATGTGCTTTTAAATATGCAGTTTGATAAGCAATCCAAGCGTAACAAGTAGAGTGAGATTTGTTAAAAGCATAACTTGCAAAAGCTTCCCAATCTTTCCAGATTTTTTCTAGCTTTTCTTCATCATGACCATTTTTACCTGCTTGCTCAATAAACTTAGGTTTCATTTTATCAAGTACAGCAATTTGCTTTTTACCCATGGCTTTACGCAAAACATCGGCTTCACCTTTGGTAAAGTCTGCTAGTTTTTGCGAGAGTAGCATTACTTGCTCTTGGTAAACTGTAATTCCGTAAGTTTCTGCCAAATACTCTTCCATTGCTGGTAAATCGTACTCAATATCTTCAGTTCCGTGTTTTCTGTTGATAAAACTCGGAATGTATTCCATTGGTCCAGGTCTGTACAAGGCATTCATTGCAATTAAATCTGCAAAAACAGTTGGCTTTAAAGAGCGCATGTGTTTTTGCATTCCTGGAGATTCATACTGAAAAATACCCACTGTTTCTCCTCTTTGAAATAACTCGTAAGTTTTTACATCATCTAAGGGAAAATTCTCAGGATCTAATTCTACACCATGTTTTGCTTTTACAATTTTTACAGTGTCTTTAATTAAAGTCAGCGTTTTTAAACCTAAGAAATCCATTTTTAACAAACCTGCAGATTCTACTACAGAGTTATCAAACTGGGTAACATACATGTCAGAATCCTTAGCCAAAGCAACAGGAACGTAATTTGTAATATCACCAGGTGTAATTATTACACCACAAGCATGAATACCTGTATTTCTAACAGAACCCTCTAAAATTGTGGCTTTATTAATGGTTTCAGAAATAAGATCTGAACCCAAAGACATGTTTCTTAATTCTTCTACTAATTGTTTTTCTTCTGCACGTAAACCATCAACTTTACCTTTACTTTTTGGGTCATCACCAAAAATATTTTTAAGTTTTATTCCAGGAATTAATTTGGCAATTCTATCCGCTTCAAAAAGCGGTAAATCTAAAACTCGGGCTGTATCTCTAATCGAAGATTTTGCAGCCATTGTTCCGTAAGTTATAATTTGTGCAACTTGATTTGCACCATATTTATCAATTACATAATCCATTACACGTCCACGACCTTCATCATCAAAATCGATATCGATATCTGGCATGGAAACACGTTCAGGATTTAAAAAACGCTCAAAAAGTAAATCGTATTTAATAGGATCTATATTCGTAATCCAAAGACAATACGCAACTACAGAACCAGCTGCAGAACCACGTCCTGGACCCACAGCAACATCCATTTTTCTGGCTTCGCGAATAAAATCTTCTACAATTAAAAAGTAACCAGGATAACCTGTTTTTTCAATTACTTCTAACTCAAAATCTAAACGCTCTTTAATTTCTGGCGTAATTTCTCCATAACGAATTTTTGCACCTTCAAAAGTTAGGTGTTTTAAGAAATTATTTTCTCCGCGTTTTCCTCCATCTTCATCATCTCTGGCGTCTTTAAATTTTTCTGGAATATCGAAAGCTGGTAATAAAACGTCTCTTGCTAAAGTGAATATTTCAATTTTATCAACAATTTCTTGAATGTTGATAATGGCTTCTGGCAAGTCTGCAAAAAGCGTTTTCATTTCATCTGAAGACTTAAAATAATATTCTTCATTAGGCAAACCATATCTGTAACCACGACCTTTACCTTTTGGTGTAGCTTGCTTTTCGCCATCTTTTACACATAGTAAAATATCGTGTGCGTTTGCATCTTTTTTTTCTAAATAGAAAGTGTTGTTTGTGGCAACAATTTTTATATCGTGTTTTTTAGAGAATTTTAATAAGGTTTCATTTACAATATTTTCATCTTGTTGATTGTGACGCATCAACTCAATGTAAAAATCATCTTTAAATTGCTCTTTCCACCAAAGTAAAGCTTCTTCAGCTTGTTTTTCTCCAAGATTTAGAATTTTACTTGGTACTTCTCCATATAAATTACCAGTTAAAACAATGATATCATCTTTGTATTTTTTAATGATTTCTTTGTCAATTCTGGGCACGTAATAAAACCCATCAACAAAAGCAATCGAAGACATTTTTGCTAAATTGTGATATCCTTTTTTGTTTTTTGCTAACAAAACTACTTGGTAACCATTGTCTTTTTGAGATTTATTGGTATGATCTTCACACACATTAAACTCGCAACCAATAATTGGTTTTATAGGTTTTTCTGCATTTTTATTGTGATTTAAAATAGCACTCACAAAATGAAAAGCAGCCATCATATTTGCAGTATCTGTCATGGCAATAGCTGGCATATTATCTTTGGCAGCCGCTTTTACAATGTTACCAATTTGCATGGTAGATTGTAAAACAGAGTATTGCGTATGATTGTGTAAATGAGCAAATTGTACATCTTTTAATTCTGCTAAACCTTCTGATGTAGATTTGGTTTCTTTAACGTCTTTTAATTTTTCGAGACGTTTACGAATCTTGTCGCTTTCTTTTTTTAGGTTGATGTGCTTTAAGCCAATAACCTGAATAGGTTTCGGATTTGCTTCAGAAAAGTTTTTAAAATAATCTGCATCTACATCTAATTCTTCTTTGGTAAACTCTCTTAATCGAATTAATTCTAAAAAACAACGTGTAGTTGCCTCAACATCTGCAGTTGCATTGTGGGCTTCACCAAAACCAACACCAAATAAATGATTGTGTAATTCTGTTAACGTTGGTAATTTAAATTTACCTCCTCTACCACCAGGAATTTGACACATTTGTGCCGTTTTTTCTGTACAAGTATCTAAAAGTGGCAGTTTTGTTAAGTTATTTTCTACACCTAATCTATGAAATTCACATCCCATAATATTAATATCGAAACCAACATTTTGCCCAACTATAAACTTGGTTTTTTTAAGAGCTTCGTTAAAAAGTGCTAAACCCTTGTCTAGTTTAATACCTTGTTCTTGTGCTAATTCAGTAGAAATTCCGTGAATTCTTTCTGCATCATAAGGTATATTAAAACCTTCTGGTTGTACTAAAAAATCGTTATGTTCTAATACATTTCCCATTGCATCATGCAATTGCCATGCAATTTGAATACACCTTGGCCAGTTGTCTGTGTCTGTAATTGGTGCATTCCAACTTTTGGGTAAACCAGTGGTTTCTGTATCAAAAATTAAGTACATAAATGATTTTTTTTGCTCATTATTTTGGAAGGTTAAATGTACGAAATCAAAGAAGTTTTTAAGTTAAAAAGTAAAGAGACTTATCAACAAAAAAAGTCAACCCAATTAAGGATTGACTTTCTAAAATTAATTCAAATAATTTATTTTTATGCTAATTCTTCTTCTACCATTAAACTATTAATTGCAGATTGAATTTGCTGTCTTTGGCTTTCTAACATTTTTCTTGTAGATGGTGCAAAGGCATCTTCTTCTAAGATTTCTGTGTATTCATTATAACTTACTTGCTCACCTCTAATTGCTTCTTCTAAAATTGCTTCTTCATCATTAGAGCTAAATAAAGATTTTAAGGACATCCAGTTTCTGTGCATAGTACCTTGAAATGTTCCTGTTTCTTCTGGTATTTGCCCATAAGATAAGATTTCTGTTCTTAAGTTTTTAGCAAACTCACTTCGTTCTGAGGCTCTATTTTTAAAGAAAATTTTTAATCGAGAACTATCTACATTTTCGGCAGCATTTAAATATCCTTTTTCTGCATCGTAATTCTTTTCTAATAGTTCGTTTAATTTGTTCGAAATTTTTTCTGTGTACTTCATTGTGTCATTTTCATTTTAAATTCCAATAAATTGTTTTGAGATGCGTATTGTTTCACATCTTAATGTTGATACAAATTTAAACAAGAAGTAAAGCTGAGATTGATTCATAAGCTTTCGATTTTAACTCATTTGCTTTTTAGTAATTTTTAAGAATTTTAGGATTGTGTTAAAAAACAAGTAAATAATCTGTAACAATTTTGTAAATTGACACACATATAAAGAAACATTAAATCAAAATTTTAAAAAATGAAAAAATTATTATTAGTAGCTGTAATGTTTATTGGACTTATTGCTAATGCGCAAACAGTAGATGAAATTTTAGCTACTTACTATGAAAACATTGGTGGGATTGAAAATTTTAAAAACATAAAAGGGATTAAAATGACAGCCAAAGTAAATCAGCAGGGTATGGAAATTCCTTTAGAGATGTATCAATTGGCTGATGGTAAACAAATGACGGTTATCAATTTTCAAGGTAAAGAAATTAAACAAGGTGTTTTTGACGGCGAAACTTTATGGGGACATAATTTTATGACGATGAAAGCCGAAAAAAGTGATGCAGAAGCTACTGCAAATATGAAGTTAGATATGAATGATTTTCCTGATGCATTTATCGATTATAAAGAAAAAGGGTACAAAGTAGAATTATTAGGTAAAGAAACGATTGATGGTGCAGAAACCTTTAAAATAAAACTAACAAAAGAACCTGTTACTATTGATGGTAAAAAAGAAGATAGCATTACATATTACTTTTTTGATACCGAAAATTTTGTACCAATTGCAATACAAACAGAAATAAAATCTGGACCTGGTAAAGGAATGATGTCAGAAATTACAATGAGCGATTATCAAGAAGTAGATGGTTTGTTCTTTCCTTTTTCGATGACACAAGGTGTAAAAGGGCAGCCAGGAGCGCCTTTAACAATCACTAAAATTGAATTAAATCCAACTGTAGATGCAGCTTTATTCGCTTTTCCAGAAGAAAAAGAATAGTTTAACAATATCTTTTAAAATCCTCAAATTAATTTTTGGGGATTTTTTTAATCACTAAAACCAAACTAAAATGAAAAAACAACTTTTACTAGTCGCTTTTTTGTTTTTATTTTTTTCAATTAAGGTTGATGCACAAAGTAAAAACACAAAAGGAAAACAATTATTTGGAGATTTAACTGCAAGGCATATTGGGCCAGCCTTAATGAGTGGTAGAATTAATGACTTAGAAAATCACCCAACAAATAATAGAATTATTTATGCAGGAACTGCAGGTGGTGGTGTATGGAAATCGAATGATGGAGGTGTAACTTTCAATCCGATTTTTGATGATTATTGTCAATCTATTGGCGCTGTAGAAGTAGATCCTAACGATCCTGATAATACAATTTATGTAGGTACAGGAGAAACTTGGACAAGAAATAGTGTTTCTTATGGAGATGGTTTGTATAAAACTGTTGATGGTGGAGTTACTTGGGATAAAATAGGATTTGAAAACTCAGATCGTATTGCAAATATAATCGTTAATCCAAAGAATTCTAACGAAATTTATGTAGGTGTTTTAGGCGCTTTGTGGGGAGATAGTGAAGAAAGAGGTGTTTATAAGTCTTCTGATGCTGGTAAAACTTGGGCTAAAATTTTATATACCAATCAAAAAACAGGTTGTGCAGATTTAACCATGGATCCTAATAACCCAAATATCTTATATGCTTCTATGTGGGAATTTAGAAGAACAGGTTGGTCTTTTGAATCTGGAGGTAAAAATAGTGCGTTGTACAAATCAATTGATGGTGGTGCAACTTGGAATAAAATTCATAACGGATTTCCAGAAGGTAGTTTAGGTAGATTAGCAATTGCAGTTGCACCTTCTGATTCTAATATTCTTTACACAGTTATTGAAGCAGAAAAAAACGAAAGAAAAGGTTTGTATAGAAGTGATGATGCAGGTAAAAGTTGGAAACAATTGAACAATGATTTTGGTATTACTGTGCGTCCTTTTTATTTTTCTAGAATTGTTATAGATCCAAAAAATCCTGATGTAGTAGTAAAAGGAGGTTTAAGTGGTTCTATTTCTAGAGATGGAGGTAAAACGTTTAAAAACTTAGGGAATATGCATAGTGATATTCACGATATTACTTTTGATATTCATAACTCTGATAGAATCTATGCAGGTACAGATGGTGGAGTTTATCGTTCTTTAAATGGAGGTACAACTATGGAGATTGTAGAGAATTTACCTATTTCTCAATTCTATCAAGTTAGTGTAGATGATGCAGAACCTTATAATATTTATGGTGGTTTACAAGATAATGGTTCTTGGTATGGCCCTTCTTCATCACCTGGAGGGATAGAAGCAAGAGATTGGAATTCTATAGGAGCAGGAGATGGTTTTAGAGTGTTAAAACATCCGACAAAAAATATCATTTACTCAGAAATGCAAGGAGCAGAAAATGTTTGGAGGTATGATGTAGCTGCAAAAAGAGTAAAAACCATTCAGCCTTTGCCACAAAAAGGTTATGAAAAATTTCGTTTTAATTGGAATGCACCTATGGCTATAAGTGCACATCAACCCAATCGTTTTTATATGGGTAGTCAGTATGTTCACAAATCTGAAGATATGGGAGATACTTGGACAATAATTTCACCAGATTTAACAACTAATGATCCTTTAAAACAAGACCAAAGTAATTCTGGTGGATTGTCTATGGATAACTCAGGAGCAGAAAATCATACCACAATTTTTACAATTGCAGAATCTACTTTAGATGAAAATATAATTTGGGTTGGTACAGATGATGGTAATGTACAAGTAACACAAGATGGAGGGAAAACTTGGACAAATACCATTGCAAATGTGCCAGATTTACCTAAAAATACGTGGACGTATCATATAGAAGCAAGTGTTTTTAATAAAGGTACAGCTTATGTTGTTTTTGATGGACATACTATGAATGACATGAAACCTTATGCATACAAAACAACAGACTTTGGTAAAACATGGACAAGTATTATTACTAGTGATGTGGTAGGTTCTGTTAGAAATATTCAGGAAGATTATGTAAATCCTGATTTATTATTTTTAGGTACAGAATTCGGTTTATACATTACGATTAATGGAGGTAAAAATTGGGTAAAATTTACTAATAATATGCCTGCTGTAGCTGTACATTTTATAGAATTACAGAAACAAACTAACGATTTAGTAATGGGAACACATGGTAGAGGAATTATCATTATTGATGATATATCTCCATTAAGAGAAATTAATGATGATGTTTTAAAAGAGAAAGTACATTTCTTTACATCTAAACCAACTGTAATTTTCGAAGAAGGAAGTTTTTCTGGAGATTTTGGAGCAGAAACTCAGTTTGTAGGTGCAAACCCAAGTAGAGCTGCGCAAATAAAATACCATTTAAGCAGACGTCATACTTTTGGTAAAATGACATTAGAAGTACAAGATAAAGACGGAAATATAATTAGTAAATTAGGTCCTGGAAAATCAAAAGGAATTAATATTGTAAACTGGAATTACAGACTTAAAAACCCAAAAGTAGCAAAAGGAAAAACCTTTAGTTTTGGTGGGTTTACTTCTCCTTTAGTTAAAGCTGGAACATACAAAGTTGTTTTAAAGAAAGGTAAAGATACTTTTACTCAAGATTTAGAATTAATCTATGATCCTAAATCAAATTTATCAGCATCAGACAGAGAAATGAAACACAATACCACCATGAAAATGTATGATATGACAGAAGAATTGGCATATATGGTATATGAGTTAGATGCAATATTAGAAAAGGCAGAAGCGCTTAGAAAGAAAAAAATCGTAGAAAAGTTAACAGCTCTAAAGAAAACTTTGGTAATTACAACTGGAGACAATTATGTAGGCTCAGCAGAACCTCAATTAAGAGAAAAAATGGCTGATTTATACAGTAAAATTGCCACAAGTTATGATAAACCTTCTAATGCAGAATTAGAAAGTTTATCTATAATAGAAGAACGATTTGAAACTGCAAAACTTGATTATCAGAAAATAAAAAAGAAAGTTAAATTCTTAGATGAATTAAATTTAAAGTCTTTTGAAGAATTTATAAAATAATTTTATACTAAAAAAATCATTAATTTATAGGTTATTAGTGATTTAGTATCAAAAAAAGTTAGTATTTTTGCGCCCACTTATCACGAGATGGTAAGATTTTTAATAACCAAGGTCGAGAACCTTAAAAAATTAACAAATTATGTCTGTAAAAATCAGATTACAAAGACACGGAAAAAAAGGGAAACCATTCTATTGGATTGTTGCTGCTGATGCCCGTGCAAAAAGAGATGGTAAATACTTAGAAAAAATAGGTACTTACAACCCAAATGTTAACCCTGCAGAAATTAACTTAGATGTTGATGGTGCTGTAAAATGGTTACAAAATGGTGCACAACCAACTGATACTGCAAAAGCAATTTTATCTTATAAAGGTGCTATGTTAAAAAATCATTTAGCTGGTGGTGTACGTAAAGGTGCTTTAACAGAAGAGCAAGCAGAAGCTAAATTTACTGCTTGGTTAGAAGAAAAAGAAGCTAAAATTTCTGCAAAAGAAGAAGGTTTAACAGCAGCAGAAGCTGATGCAAAAGCGAAAGCTTTAGCAGCTGAAAAAGCGGTTAACGAAGCAAGAATTGAAGCAGCTAAACCAGCTGTAGAAGAAGTTGCAGAAGATGCATCTGAAGAAGTTGAAGCAGCAGCTGAAACTATTGATGAAGCAGCAGAAAAAGCAGCAGAATAAATTATAAATTATTACGAATGCGTAAAGAAGATTGTTTTTATTTAGGCAAAATCGTAACAAAATATAGTTTTAAAGGTGAAGTTGTTATCAAATTAGATACAGACGAACCTGAGTTGTATAAAAATATGGAATCAGTTTATGTCGAATTTGGCACAAATCTGGTTCCATTTTTTATTGAAAAAAGTTCGCTACACAAAGGCAATCAATTGCGTGTTCAGTTCGAAGATGTCTATTCTGAACAAGAAGCTGATTCTATTTTAAAATGTGGTATTTACTTACCTTTAGATTTATTACCAAAATTATCTGGAGATAAATTTTATTTTCACGAAGTAATTGGTTTTAAGGTTGTTGATGCTAATTTTGGCGAAGTTGGCAATATTGTTCATATCAATGATAAAGCAGCACAACCACTTTTTGAAATTGATAGAGAAGGTAAAGAAATCTTTATACCTATGATTGATGATTTTATCAAAAAAGTAGATAGAGAAAACAAACAAATACACGTAGAAACTCCTGAAGGATTAATCGAATTGTATTTGTAAATCTTTCTTCGGATTAAAAAAATTTAAAGTTACTACTAAATTAGAGAGGTGTCTGAGTGGTCGAAAGAGCTACCCTGGAAAGGTAGTATATGGGTAACTGTATCGAGGGTTCGAATCCCTTCCTCTCTGCAAATAAATTTCAGAAATTTATCAATAACATCTAAATAGATAGATTAAAATTTCTTAATCTGTTGCTTTTAGATGTTTTCTTCCTTTAAAATATCGTAGTTAAATTCAATATTTATCCACTCTGATCCATCACCAGTTTTGCTTTCATCAATAATCAATTCATCATCAACATAAATTTTTAAAGAGAGTTGTGTCGGAATAGAGTTTTTTCTATAAATATTTCCTTGAATATATCTAAAATCGTAATCATCTAAAGTAATAACTATAGGTATTGCGTCCCCAGATGAATCATAATCAAAAAGATATTCATTTAAAATATGTTTGTCTTCAATATAGTCATAATAATTAATCTGTACTGCATCATTTTCTTGTAAAGTATTTACTTCTATTCTAACTGTTTTATCTAAAACTTCCGTGTTTTCTTCTTCAGTTTGAATTGGCCCTGTTGTACAACTATAAACAACAAGTAATAAAAGAAATAATTTTTTCATTTTAAATGATTCTAGGGTGATGTACAAAAATAACGCAATGCCAGTTAAAATAAGAATTATTAGAAATAAATATTACTAATTTTGCAGAATGGATTCAGTATTTAAATTTAAAGAGTTTTCAGTTAACCAAGATAAAACAGCGATGAAAATTGGTACAGATGGAGTTTTATTAGGTGCTTGGTGTGCTGTAGATTTTTATCCAGATACAATTTTAGACATTGGCTCTGGCACTGGTGTTGTTGCGTTAATGCTTGCACAACGTTCTGATGCAATGACAATAGATGCTGTAGAAATAGAAGAAAATGCATACGAACAATCTGTAGAAAATTTTGAGCAATCTGATTGGGGAGATCGTTTGTATTGTTACAATGCCACTTTTCAAGAATTTGCGGATGAAATTGCAGAAGAGGAAGAAACTTACGATTTAATTATTTCGAATCCGCCTTTTTATACAGATGATTTTGAGTCTGATAATAAAGCTAGAAATAAAGCCAGATTTACATCTGCTTTGTCTTTTGATGATTTAATTTCTGGAGTGGTTAAAATTTTATCAGCCAATGGAAAATTTAATATTATTCTTCCATTTAAAGAAGAAGAGAATTTTATCAGTTTAGCAAGTAAAAAAGGTTTATTCTTAAATAAAGTTTGTCATGTTCAAGGAAACCCAACATCAGCAATAAAAAGAAGTTTGTTAGCATTTTCTTTTCATCAATCTGAAATAAAAAAGGAACATTTAATCATTGAAACCGAACGTCATCAATACACCAAAGAATATATTGATTTAACCAAAGATTTTTATTTGAAAATGTAAGGTTTAAACTCAGAGAATCTCCGTGAAAAAACTTTGTGAATCTCTGTGGAATAACGATCAACCAAAAACATTATTAGGATTATACCCCAAATATTTCACATTTCTTTCAGTAAATTTAATTCCATAGTTTTCAAGTTCCTTTAAAATAGGCTCATATACTTCTTTAGTTATGGGTATTTGTACTCCAGGAGTTTTTATTTCTCCTTTTAAAATTTTTAAAGCCGCAATTGCAACAGGTAATCCCACAGTTTTTGACATGGCTGTATAGGTCTGATTTTCGCCTTCCACAACCAAACTGCTTTCAATTTGTAGTTTTTTGCCCTCAAATTCATAACCAAAAAGGTGCTGCATTACAATCATATCTTTATCGTTTTCTTGTAAAGTCCAAGAATCTTCTAAAATTTTTTGTAAAATTTGAGCAGGAGTTGCATTTACCAATTCAATTTTTTTCTTCGGATTAAAAAGATCAAGTTCAACTAATTTTTCCCACATAATATCATCTTGATCAATTTTTAAATAAGAACGTAATTTTAGTTCTACAGAATCTGAAGGAGAATAGGCCAAAAATAAGTTTGTAAAATCGCGATAACTCATGTGCTCAGAATCCTCAATAGTATAAGAATCATCTGTCATTCCTAATTGTACAAAAATGTTCCAAGCCCTAGAAAAACCAACACGTCTAATGGTTCCTCTGTACATAGTTGGTATATCATCTAAACCATAAACACTTCTATATTTTAAAGAATCTCTATTGGCATAAGCTTCAAATTTTTCGTTATCAATTTTTAAAAATTCTGTTCTTCGAAACAATTTATGATAAGGAATATATTTGTAAGTACCTTCTTGTATAAACATGGCAGCTCCTCCTTGGCCAGCCAAAACTACATTTCTAGGATTCCACGTAAACTTATAGTTCCATAAATTTGTATCACTTTCAGGAGCAACCAAACCACCACAAAAAGACTCGAACAACAGCATTTTAGCACCACTTTCTCTAATGTTATCAATAACTTTCATGGCACTCATATGATCTAATCCTGGGTCTAAACCAATTTCGTTCATAAAAACCAAACCATTTTTTTTGGCGGCATTATCTAGTGCTTTCATTTCTTTGGATACATATGATGCTGTAACCATATGTTTTTTAAGTTTGATACAATCTTTGGCAACTTCTAAATGAAATCTTGCAGGCAACATCGAAATTACAAGATCTGCTTTTTCAATTTCTTTTTCTCTTTGATGTGCATCAAAAACATCCAAAATAATTGCCTTTGTATTTTTATGATTGTTGATTAATTTTTGCGCATTTTCTGTGGATAAATCTCCAATAGTTAATCGTAAATTTTCTTCATTAGATTTCTCTAACAAATACTTTATTAAAGCTGAGCTCGATTTTCCTGCGCCAATGATTAAAATATTTTTCATAAAAGAAAGCTGTATTTTTGTGAAGTATTAGTAATCATTTTGAGAGAATTATTTGGTTACAAAACAAAATGATTGGTTACGAAGATAATATATTTGTTTAAAAATTAACAAAATCAATAATAAATGTTTAAAAATTTAATAATTACTTGTTTTTTAGGTGTATCAGCTGTTATTTTAGGTGCTTTTGGTGCACATGCTTTAAAAGAAACTTTAACTGTTGCTGAGTTACAAAGTTTTGAAACTGCAGTTCGTTATCAAATGTATCATACAATTGTTTTGTTGTTTGTAAATATGTATGATGAGTTTTCTATCAAACAAAAAAATACAATTAGTTACCTTTTTTTCTTAGGAATTCTCTTTTTCTCAGGATCTATTTATTTAATTCAATTAACAAAAATTACAGCAAAATCCATTTGGTTTATCACGCCTTTAGGCGGATTATTTTTTATAATCGCTTGGATTTCAATGATTATTATATTCGCAAAGAAATTAAAAAACGACTAAAAATTTAATAATTTTTAGGTTCAATATATAAGGGTTTTAAAATATTCATTAGTTTTGTTCTATAGTTTAATATACAAAAATATTGGTATGGTAGATACAAATACGAAATCGATTTCGTTAAATAGTCTAGGAATCAAAAATGCAACAATTCGTTATCAGTTAACTTCTAATGAATTACATCATGAAACTTTGCAAAAAGAACAAGGTGTAGAATCTTCTTTAGGTGCAATTGCTGTAAATACAGGAGAATTTACTGGGCGTTCTCCTATGGATCGTTTTATTGTTAAAGATGCAATTACAGAAAATGAAGTGTGGTGGAGCAAGATAAATTTACCCTTTGAAGAAGATAAATTTGATAAATTGTACACCAAAGTGGTTGATTATCTATCAGAAAAAGAAATTTTTGTAAGAGATAATTATGCGTGTGCAGACAAAAATTATAAGTTAAATATTCGTGTGGTTAACGAATATCCTTGGAGCAATATGTTTGCTTATAATATGTTTTTAAGACCAACAGAGCAAGAGTTAGAAGATTTTACTCCAGAATGGACAGTGATTAATGCACCAGGTTTTATGGCTGATGCTGAGGTTGATGGAACTCGTCAGCACAATTTTGCAATTTTAAATTTTACAAAAAAAATTGCTTTAATTGGTGGTACAGGGTATACAGGTGAAATTAAAAAAGGAATTTTTTCTGCTCTAAATTTTATTTTACCAATGTATAAAAATACCTTGCCTATGCACTGTTCTGCAAATGTTGGTACAGCTGGAGATACTGCTATTTTCTTTGGATTATCAGGTACAGGAAAAACAACGTTATCCACAGATCCAAACAGAAGTTTAATTGGTGATGATGAACATGGTTGGACAGCTGAAAACACTGTTTTTAATTTTGAAGGAGGTTGTTATGCAAAAGTAATTAACTTATCGCAAGAACAAGAACCAGAAATTTTTGCAGCCATTAAAAAAGGTGCAATTTTAGAAAATGTTGTAATGGATGATCATGGAGTTGTCGATTTTTCTGACACTTCTATCACTCAAAACACTAGAGTTAGCTATCCTATTTATCATATAGATAACATCAAAGAGCCTTCTATTGGCCAAAATCCGAAAAATATTTTCTTTTTAACTGCAGATGCTTTTGGTGTTTTGCCTCCAATTTCAAAATTGACTCCTGCACAAGCTGCCTATCATTTTATTTCTGGTTACACAGCAAAAGTTGCAGGTACAGAAGCAGGTGTAACTGAACCAGTACCAAGTTTTTCTGCTTGTTTTGGTGCGCCATTTATGCCTTTACATCCAACAAGATATGCAGAAATGTTAAGTAAAAAAATGACAGAAGCTGGTGTAAATGTTTGGTTGATAAACACAGGTTGGTCTGGAGGTAAATATGGTGTGGGTAGAAGAATGCCATTAAAATACACAAGATCCATGATTACTGCTGTTTTAAATGGAGATTTAGGTGATTATAGATACGAAGATTATCACATTCATTCTGTGTTTGGTGTTGCACAACCAAGATCTTGTCCTGGTGTGCCAACAGAATTATTGAGCCCAAGAGCAACTTGGAATAACGATGAAGCTTATTATGAAACTGCGTTTAAATTATCGAATGCATTTAGACATAATTTTAAGCAATTCGAAGAATTTGCTAATGAAGAGATTCGAAGAGGTGGCCCTCAGAGATACGCTCATTAGTTTGTTAGTGTTGTTAGTTTAGATAGAAACACCTCAATTTTGAGGTGTTTTTCTTTTTAAATAGTATCTTTATTCTGTTTACTAAAATGTATTTTACATGATTAAAAAATGGTTTCAGAATATTGGTCCAGGTACTTTAGTAGCTGCAGCATTTATTGGCCCAGGAACAGTAACACTTTGCACTTTGGCTGGTGTAAATTTCGGTTTTAATTTACTTTGGGCAATGTTATTGTCAATTATTGCAACCATTGTTTTGCAAGAAATGGCTGCAAGATTGGGTATTATTTCTCAAAAAGGATTATCAGAAGTTATTCGTGAAGAAATTAAAATACCGTTTTTAAAACAATTTATTACCATTTTAATTTTATCGGCAATTGTTATTGGTAATGCTTCTTATGAAGCAGGTAATATTAGTGGAGGAATTTTAGGTTTAGAAACTGTTTTTGGCGAGTTTAAACTCATTTTTGGTGAGTTAACTATTAATTTAATGAGTTTAATAATTGGTGTAATTGCTTTTGTACTTTTATATATTGGTAATTATAAATTTCTTGAAAAAGCTTTGGTGGCTTTGGTTTTATTAATGAGTTTTTCTTTTGTAATAACAGCAATAGTAACCAAACCAAATCTTTTAGAAATTTTAAAAGGATTGTTGATACCTAAGTTTCCAGAGAAAAGTTTATTAACAATTATTGGTTTAATTGGTACAACTGTTGTGCCTTACAATTTGTTTTTACATGCTTCTTTAGTTAAAGAAAGATGGAATAAAAAAGAGGATTTAAAATACGCGAAAAAAGATACAATTGTATCTATTATTTTAGGAGGAATGGTTTCTATGGCTATTATTATTTCTGCAGCCTCAATACCATCTAAAGATATTTTAAATGCTGCAGATTTAGCAGAAGGTTTAGCACCTTTATATGGCGAATTTGCCAAATACTTTCTAGCTTTAGGCTTATTTGCTGCTGGTATAACTTCTGCAATTACAGCACCTTTAGCAGCAGCTTATGTAGCAAAAGGATGTTTGGGTTTAAAAGGTGGTTTACAATCTAAATCATTTCGATTTGTTTGGATTGTTGTACTTTTTTTAGGTGTTTTGTTTTCGTCAATTGGTATTAAACCTATAGAAATTATAAAATTTGCGCAAGTTGCAAATGGTATGTTATTGCCAATAATAGCCGGAATTTTATTATGGATTATGAATAAAAAGAGTGTTTTAGGTGGTTTTGTAAATTCTAAAACTCAGAATATTTTTGGATTTATAATTTTATTAATTGCTGTTTTTCTTGGTGTAAAAGGTATTCTAAAAGTGTTTAATGTTTTCTAAAATGATTGTTGATATTAATTGCGATGTTGGAGAAGGTGTAGCTAATGAGCATTTACTAATGCCTTATATTTCGTCTTGTAATATTGCTTGTGGTGGTCATTTTGGTGATGTTAAAACCATTGATAAAACTATAAAATTAGCGAAAGAAAATAAGGTGAAAATTGGTGCACATCCTTCTTTTCCTGATAAAGAAAATTTTGGTAGAGTGTTAATGCAAATTGCTGATGAAGACTTAAAGAAGAATCTTCAAAATCAGATAAATTTATTTTTAGAAAGATTGTCTTTGTTTGATGCAAAATTACATCACATAAAACCACATGGAGCATTGTATAATGCAATTGCTGTAGATGAAAAGTTGGCTGTTTTTTTTGTTGATGTTATAAAACCATATTTAAAAGAAGCTTATTTATATGTGCCTTACAATTCTGTGATAGAGAAAGTTGCTTTAAAAAATAATATCAAGATAATGTATGAAGCTTTTGCTGATCGGAATTATAATAACGATTTAACTTTGGTTTCTAGAAAACAAAAAAATGCTTTATTAGTTGATGAAAAAGAAGTTTTGAATCATGTTTTACAGATGATAAAACATCAGAAAGTAAAAACAATTTCAGGTTTAGAAATATCCATAAAAGCAGATACTTTTTGTGTGCATGGAGATACTGAAAATGCTCTAGAAATTGTAAAATTTTTACATAAAGAATTATCAAAAGAAGGTTTTACTATTGGTTAATAATCTTACATATAAACCATTTGGAGCAAAAGCAATTTTAATTGAATGGCAATCTATTATTGATGATAAAATATTAGAAGATATTTTACTTTTTAAAGAGAAAATAATATTAATAAATAAAACAGAAATTGTCGATATTCTTCAAGGTTATAATTCTTTAACTATTGTTTATGAGTACTTTATTTCGAATTTTAATGATGAGGTTCATCAATTAAAATTGATTTATACATCAACTTTAAAAGAAAAAAAACAAAACAATTTTCAATGGGAAATTCCTGTTTGTTATGATGTTACTTTCGGAATTGATTTAAAAGAAATATCTAAAAAATCGAACTTAGCTATTGATCAAATTATTCAACTACATAGCTCTGCTTTATATAAAATTTACTTTATCGGTTTTTTACCAGGATTTCTATATTTAGGAGGCTTGCATCAACAATTATTTTTTGATAGAAAACCAAATCCGAGATTAAATGTACCAAAAGGTTCTGTTGGAATAGGAGGGATGCAAACTGGTGTTTATCCTAATCATTCTGCTGGAGGTTGGAATATTATTGGTAAAACTCCCATCAATTTTTTTGATGTAGAAAAAGAAAACCCTTGTTTTGCAAAAGCTGGCGATTTTATAAAATTCAAATCCATTTCTTTAGATGAGTTTTATCAACTAGAAAAAGAAATACAGGCAAAAAAATATCAACTTATTAAAACTTTACAACATGCTTAAGGTTTTAAAATCAGGTTTTTTTACTACTATTCAAGATAAAGGTAGAGTTGGTTTTGCTTCAGTTGGTGTGCCTATTTCTGGTGCAATGGATCAGTTTTCTTCAGATTTAGCAAATAGTATTTTAAATAATTCTGCTAATTGTGCTGTACTAGAAATTACATTAGGTGCTTGTAAATTCCAGTTTACTAAAACCACTACAATCTGTATTTCTGGTGGAGATTTTTCGCCAACTATTAATAATGTAGCAATTTCTCTAAATAAAAGAATTTTAATTCATCCAAATGATATCTTATCCTTTGGGAAAATTAACTACGGAATTCGCTGTTATTTGGCTGTTAAAGATGGGTTTTTGTCAGCAAAGAAATTAAATAGTAGAAGTTTTTATCCAAATATAACCAAAGATTTTTTGCTTAGAAAAGGAGATTGTATTCCTTATAAAGAGATAGAAAATGGAATTGAAACATCAAAAGCATCCATCAAAATCAATCAAAATCATTTTACAAATCTGTTTATTGAATGTTATAAAGGTCCTGAATTTGATTTAATGAGCGATCATCAACAAAAACAAATCTTAGATACTTTTTTTACTGTTTCTAAAGACAATAGTAGAATGGGGTATAAACTAAATGAGGTTTTAACCAACAATTTAGCGCAAATACTTACATCATCAGTATTACCAGGCACAGTACAACTAACACCTTCTGGCACTTTAATTGTGTTAATGAGAGATTGCCAAGTTACAGGAGGTTATCCAAGAGTTTTGCAACTTACAGAAAACGCAATTAATCAATTGGCACAAAAAACTACAAGTGCAGCTTTTCAATTTTTACTTATTGGTATGAGTTAATATTCATTGTATTTGAGTTAAGCAAAACTATACTTATCCTTTAATTTTGTGGTGTATTCATTACATAGCTAGTAATAATGCAAACAAGTTAAGTTTAACCATTAAAAAAATATAAGATGAGTAATAGTAGTAACACATTAATCGGGATATTAGCAGGTACAGCAATTGGAGCAACATTAGGAATATTATTTGCGCCAGATAAAGGAACCAAAACAAGAAAGAAAATAGCTGATGAGGCTATAAATGTAAAAGACATTATTGCAGATACTGCCATCGATTTAAAAGAAAGAGCAACCAATACTTTAGAGAATCAAAAAGAAACGTTAGATGTACAATTAGAAAAGGTGGTTTCTAATGTAAGCCATAAAACAGAAGATGTAATTACAACTTTAGAAAATAAATTGAAAGATTTAAAAGAGAAGAATAAAAAATTACAAAAAACAGCCTAGTTTATGAACATTTTAGAAGCTTTTAAAAGTAATTCTGAAGAGGGTGCAGATGTTGGTAAAAAGTACATCACTACTGCTTATAAGTATGGTAAATTGAAAACATTTCAGATTTTAACCTATTCTTTAAGTGCAATTTGTAAACTCTTTTTTATAGGTAGTTTATTATCTGTAGGATTTATTTTTTTATTGATTGCTGGTGCCATTTCTATAGGAAATTATCTTAATAATATTTCTTTAGGATACTTAATTATCGGGCTTCTATTAACTTTTATAGGTTTAATAGTTTATATGCTAAGAAAAAGAATAATCGATAAAATAATTATAAGCGAAATGTCTAATCAATTTTTCGATTCAAATAAATAAAACCATTATGAAAACATACACTTCTTTTCTAGAAATTGAAAAAGACTTAAGAAAGTTAGAACTTGAAAAAGATATTGCTAAAGAAGAACTAAAAATTGTGAAACATAATTTTGAAAGTATTCTAGAACCTATAAACTGGATAAATTCAATACTAAGAACCATAAGTAAATATGGTATTATGTTGCTTATAAAGAAAATGTTAAAATAAGTAGTAAATTTTTTTAATAGTGGTTGGTTGATTGAAAGCCTTGGTATTTTTATAAATATCAAGGCTTTTTTATTATACTAATACTACTTTTAGTTTTTTTTTAAATTGATTTGGAGTAATGTTATATTTCTCTTTAAATATCTTAGAAAAATAACTTCTACTACTAAAACCAATACTGTAAACAATTTGCGAAATGTTTAAATCGCTATTTTTTAACATCTCTCTTGCAGATTCTAAACGTACATGTCTAATGTATTCTGTAACTGTTCTGTTATACAAAAACTTAAAACCTTCTTGCAGTTTTGCTTGGGTTAAACCAGATTTAAACGAAAGCTGACTTAACGTATAAGGTTTTGCAGGGTTTTTTAAAATATCATTTCCAATTTTACGAACCAATTTTAAATCGCTTTTACTAATAGATTCTGGTAAAGATTCGCCTGCTAAAAGTCGGTTGTGTTGCTGTATATGTAAAGATAGAATTTCGTAAATTTTTGCTTCAATTTTTAAAATTCTAAGCATTCCTTTAGCGTTTATATTAAGCATTTTTTTGATTAATTCTGCCATTTTAAGGTCTAAAGTACCATAGCTAGAAAATCGATTGTCATGATCTGTATCTACAAAAACTTCGTATAATTTCTGATTTAAAGTAGAAACATTCGTAGTTCTTTTCTTTAAGAAATATTTTCTAACAATTTGTATCACATTAATTTTTAGGGTTTCGCCTTTCGGAAAAATAATATCATTATAACCACCATCTTTATTGGTGTAAATTAAAGATTGAAATTGATTTACTTCTTTAATACTATTATGAATACCAAATTTATGTTTTAAACTACCTACTAAAGGATAAATAAAACGAATTGGATTAAATTCTTCATTTGATTGAGTATGAATAAAAATTTCTTTATGAAATTTTATATCGAAATCTATTAAGTGTACGCCCCAATCAAAAGGGATATATCTAATGCTACCAATGGCATTTTCATTATTAACTCTTAACACAAATTCGCTCCAACGTTCAGTAATTTCTCCTCCAATAGCATCTTGTAGTTGTTCTAAAAAATCTTTAGGACCATCTGGAATAATTTCAATATGTAACATATTTATTATAAAAATTATTGATTATTAATAGAACTCTATTATTTTTTTTAGTAAATGTACTTTAAAATTTGGTTTAAATTCTTTAAAATATTTATAATTTTTTGATATGAGTTAAAATCTAAACCTCATGCACTAAGAACTAGCACATAGTATAGATACCTTTGAAGTGTAAGAAAAAGTTATGAAATACTTTAAGGATGTAAAGCATTTAGCATCTATAAATGAAATAAATGCTCACTTAAAAAAAATATATTATGTTACGTTGGACAATCACATTTGTAGTAATCGCTTTAATTGCAGGAGTTTTAGGATTTGGAGGAATTGCAGGAGCAGCAGCAGGAATCGCAAAAATTTTATTCTTTGTATTTTTAGTTTTATTTGTTATATCATTAATTAGAGGTAGAACTGTTAGATAGATACAAGTTTTTATATAGTTAACAACTATCCAAATTATAGGCAATTATTAGCCAAACAATAAAAAAAGCACTTTTTAAATAATTATTTAAAAAGTGCTTTTACAATTGAACTTTTCCCTTTTTCAAAAAGTCTTGGGAAGTATTATTCTTTCTTTTCTACAATAATCTCTACATCTTCTGTAGCTTCTTTTTTGTTTTTAGAAACATTTACAGAAATTATTTTACCAGCTTCTTTTGCTTTTTGTTCAATTTCTTCAACAGTGCCTTCTATTTTTTGTACATCCTCAGTAATAACACCATTTACAGTTTTTGTAGTTGTAATAGTTGCTTGTGCTAAATCACCAGAAGTACTTTTAATTTCTACTTTTACTTCTTTTTTAGTGTTGTAATCAGATACATCTGCACTATTCATTGCAATACTTGGTGCAATAACAAGAGCAACCACAGACATTAATTTTAAAAGAATGTTTAAAGAAGGTCCAGAAGTATCTTTAAAAGGATCTCCAACAGTATCACCTACAACAGCAGCTTTATGATCTTCAGTTCCTTTTCTGCCTTGTTCTTCAATAGTTTTCTTTGCATTGTCCCATGCTCCACCTGCATTCGATTGAAAAATTGCCATTAACACTCCACAAGTAGTTACACCAGCTAATAAACCACCTAACATTTCAGCACCACCAATAAAACCTATGGCAACAGGTACAGCAATGGCTAATAAACCTGGTAAAACCATTTCTTTAATAGATGCTTTTGTAGAAATGGCTACACATTTATCAAATTCAGCAACACCATCTGCAGCATCAAAAATAGCTCTTTGCTCAGCAGTTGCTTTTGTCATATCAGAATCTACAGCTCTCATTACTTCTAAAGCAGCTTTTAACTTCGGAATATCTCTAAACTGTCTACGCACTTCTTCTATCATTGCCATTGCAGCTCTACCCACAGCATTCATAGATAAAGCAGAAAATACAAATGGTAACATACCACCAATTAATAAACCTGCCATAATTTTTGGTTGAGAAACGTCTATAGCAATTACACCAGCAGTTTTCATAAATGCAGCAAATAAAGCTAATGCAGTTAATGCTGCAGAAGCAATTGCAAACCCTTTACCAACAGCTGCAGTGGTATTACCAACAGCATCTAACTTATCTGTACGTTCTCTAACTTCGCTTGGCAATTCTGCCATTTCTGCAATTCCACCAGCATTATCACAAATAGGTCCATAAGCATCTACAGCTAATTGAATACCTGTGTTGGCTAACATACCTACTGCAGCAATTGCAATACCATATAAACCAGCAAAATGATGCGAAAGAATAATGGCTGCTGCAATTAAAAGAATTGGAATAGCTGTAGACATCATACCAACACCTAAACCCGCAATAATATTTGTTGCAGCTCCAGTTTTAGATTGTTCAACAATAGATAGTACAGGTTTTTTACCTGTAGCCGTATAATATTCTGTTATTTTACCAACAGCTAAACCAGCAACTAAACCAGCAATGGTAGCCATAAATACACCCCAAGAACCAAAAGGTAAACCTTCTACAGCTTCCGGAATTAAAGCGTTAATGATAAAATAAGAAGCTACAATCATTAAACCAGCAGAACCAAACTCACCAATATTTAAAGCGGTTTGTGGATTTCCTCCATCTTTTACTCTTACAAAAAATGATCCTAAAATAGACATCAATATTCCTACTGCACCAAGTACTAAAGGTAAATACACAGCACCAAGACCATTTAAATCTGGTGTTATGATAAATGCACCTAAAACCATGGTACCAATAATAGAACCTACATAAGATTCAAATAAATCTGCACCCATACCAGCCACATCACCTACATTATCACCTACATTATCTGCAATAGTTGCAGGGTTTAAAGGATGATCTTCTGGAATACCAGCTTCTACTTTACCAACTAAATCTGCACCAACATCTGCAGCTTTTGTATAAATACCACCACCAACTCTAGCAAATAATGCTATAGATGAAGCACCCAGAGAAAAACCAGAAAGTACATTTAGTACAAGAGTTAAGTTTTCAGCTCCTGGCCACATTAATTGATAGATAATAAATAAAGCACTTAAACCTAAGATTCCTAAACCTACAACACCTAAGCCCATAACTGCACCACCTGCAAAAGCAACTTCTAGAGCTCTTCCTAAAGAGGTTCTTGCGGCTTGTGTAGTTCTTACATTAGCTTTAGTAGCAACTTTCATTCCTATAAAGCCTGCTAAAGCAGAACAAATTGCTCCAATAATAAATGATACTGCTACCATTCCGTTAGAACCCACTTCGTTAGATCCTTTAAAGAATAATAGGATAGCTACTGCTATCACAAAAATTGCCAGAACTTTATATTCGGCTTTAAGAAAAGACATTGCACCTTCTGCAATATTTTTGGCTATTCTTTTCATTCGATCATCACCTTGATCTTGCTTAGAAACCCAAGCACTTTTAAAGAACACAAACGCTAAGGCTAAAACACCAAAAAGCGGTAAAAATTTAACTACTGTTTCCATATTAGTTAGTTGATATTAATAAATTATTTTTAAACGATGGTAAAAGTAATAAAATTAAATTGATAAAAAAAGAGTATATTGTTTAAAGAATATACATTGAAAATACTGATAAATTATTATATTGTTAAAACTATGACTTATGTCAGCTTTTTTATGAATAGTATTGAATTTTGATATCTAAGTAAAAATTAATATAAATTATATCTATATAATTGGTGTTTTTTAAAAATTGAGCAAAAAAAAACACCTTAATATTTAAGGTGTTTTTTAATAATTTTTATCCGTTATTAAATGGTAAAAGTTCTTTTTTTCTTATGTTCACTTTCATCATAACGTTTTACACATTCATGATAAATGTTAATTGCAGCTTCTGCATTTCCCCAACCACCAGTATCTACTTTTTTCTTTTCTAAATCTTTATAAACTTGAAAAAAATGTTCAATTTCTTTTAATCTATGAGGATTAATATCTGCAATATCTGTTTTTTTACTCCAAATAGGATCAGATACAGGCACACAAATTACTTTTTCATCTGGTCCTTTTTCATCGGTCATATAAAAAACACCAATTGGTCTAACCTCCATAACAACCATTGGGTAAGTTGGTTGATGACCCAATACTAAAACATCTAATGGATCTGAATCTAAAGCTAACGTTTCTGGAATAAATCCATAATCACCTGGATACATCATAGACGAAAATAACATTCTATCAAAACGAATTTTATGTAATGTAAAATCGTATTCATATTTATTTCTACTTCCTTTAGGGATTTCTATTAACACATCGAAGGTTACTGCAGGTTTTTGTTCTTTACTCATTAATATCTTTTTAAATTTAACTTATTACAAACATAACGAATAAAGAGGTTTTATCAATTGTTTTTAGATTATAAATTACGCAATGGTTATAGTGTGATTTAATTTAGCCAATAGAAGTAACCTAAAATTTAAATCGAATACCTGCTGTAATTCCGAAGTTTCTAACCTCTGGAGCTTCTAAATAGTTGCCTCTAAAATTAAAATCTACACGCAATAATTTAAAGATGTTAGATACCCCAATACTGTACTCATAATAAGGTTCTGCATCTGGAGCTATTAACGGAATTTCAAATTCATTTCCTGTTGTATTTAATGCTCTATTTTGGTCTGATAAGCTACCCCAAAATGTTTTAAAGCCAATAATAGTTCTTAAGTTGGCTTTTTTTAACAAAGGAATTCTCGAAAATAATCGACCATTAAAATTGTGTTCTAAATGAAAAGCAGCATAAGTGTCTGATACAAATTCATAGAAATCTAACAAATTAAATGTGTTTTCATACATAAAATAAGTTTGATTTCCTGGAGCTACGCTCAATAAAGATAATGGGACTGAACCATAAGTTTTACCAGTTTCTAAAGAAGTGGTTAATCTACCAAAACCACCTATTTTCCATAGTCTGTAAAATGAAAATTGAACTTTGGTATAATCAAAATCGCTGTTAAACAGGTTTTTATCTCCTTTGGTAATTTGTGCATAAAACTTTGTAAAATAAGGATTAGCAAATTCTCTATGCACTCCATAACCCGACATTTTTCTACCAGGATAAAAACCTGCAGCAAAAATAGTTTCAAATTGATTGGTTTGTGATGCAATACCTGTTTCTGATTCAGAATCGTTATAATCTAAACTAAATGTACTAGATGCAGAACGAAGTGTTTTGTAATTTGCAGATAATTTAAATTCTATATTTGGTATTGGTTCTAAACCTAATGTAAAACTAGTTAAGTTTAACTTGGTAAGCTTGTCATTTGTTCCAGTACCTACTAAAGAAGATGATCCATCACTTTGCCCTAAAACATTTGATGCAGCTGTTAAAGAAGTACCAATTTGTTCTACATCGTCTCTTTTACCTAAAGAAATGGTGAATCTGTTTTTTTTATTTAAAAGCCATTTGGCTTGCACTCCATATTTAAATTTTTGATCTCTTAAACCATAAGCGCCATAACCTTCTACCCGAAACAAATCGTTAGACGTTTTAAAGGTTCTACCACCAGCTCTAATACGTAAACCTTCTACATCATTATAACCAAAAGTAGAAAAAATAGGTCCGTAATCGAAGTTTAAAGATTCTATTAAAAAATATCTAGAATAGATGGATTGCCCAACTTTATTTATGGTTTGAAATTTTTTAACCGTTTTTAAAGTGTCTATTAACTGATAAATTCCTTGTTCATTTTTGTTTAAATCTTCAAATCTATTTTTATCCCAAAAACTTCTGGGTTTATTATAAAGAGAATCACTCCCTATATTGTATACTTTTTTATCGTAAAAATCTTTGTCTGTGATAGGTTTATTAAAAACATAATCTTTGTAAATGGTAGTTTTTTTACCATAAACTCCTCTAGATTTTTCTTTTTTAGAAAGTGAAAAATCAGATAAAAAATAATCTTTTTTAAGTACAAAAATAGAGTCGTTTAACAAATCATATTCTTGCTCTATATAAACATCTTTTACCCAGTTGATGTTTGCATTTTTTACAACTTGTAAATTAATTTTTTTTATGGCAAATGTGGTATCACTTACCCAAAAGTCTCCTTTAAAAGTGAGTTCGTTTTTTCTTCTAGGATAGTACACTAGGTTGTAACTCCATTTTTTATTTATAAAAGCACTGTCTGCCAAGTAATAATTATAGTTGCTAATTCCGGTTTTAGATAATGGACTAACAAAGCTTTTGTCAAATATTTTTATATAATTGTCGTAGATATTATAATCTGCATATAAATCATCTATATAAGCAATTAGTTCTTGATTGTTGCTAAAACCCGAGTTTTGGTTCGCTATTAAAATATCTTTTTCTTTTTGTAAAATATTGTCTCCATATACTTCTGATAAAGATTCGTTTAAGAAAACTGGTAGATAACTTTTGCCTGTAATGTTCGAGGTATCTACATCATCAAAAATAAATTCTAAATTTTTAAAGATTCTTTTTTCTTTTAATTTATCATCTATTGTATTTAAATCAAATTCTACTTTTTGATATTTTTTATATTGATATTGATTAAAATGTTTTAATCCGTTTTTACGTTTTTGCGCCCAAATTTTTCTAAGAATAGCTATGGCAGGATTATTTTTTTTGGGTTGTTTACCTGTAACTATGGTTATTTCACTAAGAGCTTCTTGTTCTTCTTCTAACGTAAGAATTAAATTAAACTGAATGTTCTTCTCTAATTTGTATTCTAAAGTTTTATAGCCAATAAAAGATAGGCTGATGTATTGCCAAGTTTTATCAGATTCTAAATAGAATGCACCATTATCATCACTTGTAGTGCCTTCAGTAGATCCTTTAAATTGTATGTTACAATAAGGTATTGGCTCTTTGTTAGTGTCTACTACAATTCCTTTAATTTTTGTTTGTGCTAAAAATGAGGTGTTTAGCAGAATTGTAAAGAGTAAAATAAATTTAATTTTCATGTACTTTTAAAAGATCAAAAGAACAAATAAAGAAACGGTTTTTTCTTTATAAAAAGTTAAAAAAAGAATATAATTCACACTTAAAAAAAAAAGACCTTTTTTTTATAAAAAAGGTCTTTTAAAATACGATAATAAGTTTTTTTTAAAGGTATAAAACTTCTTTTACAGCTTTAACAACATCGTTAGAATTTGGTATCCATTTTTCTAATAAAACAGGAGAATAAGGAGCAGGTGTATCTGCAGTAGTTATTCTTTTTATAGGAGCATCTAAATAATCGAATGCTTCGTCTTGAATTCTATATGTAATTTCTGATGCAACACTTGCAAATGGCCAAGCTTCTTCTAAAACTACTAATCTATTTGTCTTTTTTACTGATGTAATAATTGCTGCATGATCCATTGGTCTTACAGTTCTTAAATCAATAATTTCTACAGAGATATTTTCTTTAGCTAATTCATCAGCAGCTTTGTAAGCTTCTTTAATTATTTTACCAAAAGAAACAATAGTAACATCTGTACCTTCTCTTTTAATATCTGCAACTCCAATTGGTATAATGTATTCTCCTTCAGGGATTTCCATTTTATCACCATACATTTGTTCAGATTCCATAAAAATTACTGGATCATCATCTCTAATTGCAGCTTTTAATAATCCTTTTGCATCATAAGGATTAGAAGGTACAATTACTTTTAAACCAGGTGTGTTTGCAAACCAGTTTTCAAAAGCTTGAGAGTGTGTTGCACCTAATTGACCTGCAGAAGCTGTTGGTCCTCTAAATACAATTGGGCAATTAAATTGGCCACCAGACATTTGTCTAATTTTAGCAGCGTTGTTAATTATTTGATCAATTCCAACTAAAGAGAAGTTAAAGGTCATATACTCAACAATAGGTCTGTTACCATTCATGGCAGAACCAATTGCAATACCTGCAAAACCAAGTTCAGCAATAGGAGTATCGATAACTCTTTTTTCGCCAAACTCATCTAACATTCCTTTACTAGCTTTGTAAGCACCATTGTATTCTGCTACTTCCTCACCCATTAAATAAATGCTTTCGTCTCTGCGCATTTCTTCGCTCATTGCTTCGCAAATAGCTTCTCTAAATTGAACTGTTTTCATTTGTTTTAATTAGTAGTTTATTTTTCCGAAACAAAAGTAAGAAATTTTGATGTAAACAAAACACTTCTTAGCGCTATAAATCTTTAGATTTTAAGATGTTTTCTACCTAAGTTAATTCAACAACTAGATTACTAAAAAAAAGAAGTCTTATTTATTTACTTAGATGAAAAATTAATTTAAAAATTTTGGTATGTATTTTGGTGTTGATATCACTTTACAATTAATTATATTTACTGATAAATTAAAATATTTAACTCCAATGAATAGATCAAGATCTTACTTGTCAATTACCTTTTTTCTATTAACGATTTTTTCAAGTTTTGGTCAAAATCAATCAGAAAAATCAAAATGTAATTTATGTGAAACTTTGCCAGGTAAAATTGCAGAATTTGAAGCTGCATTAACTGATGCTAAACTACATTATTATACAAACAAAGGTAAAACCAAATTAGACTTAAAAAAAGCAGAAGAAGTTTGTGATGCCAATTATTTTTATACGTGTAATAATTTAATGGTTTTAATCTCTTCAGGTCAAAAAAACGATAGAACAGAAATTAGACAAGATAAAAACTTGAGTTTAAATGAGTATAGTGCCATGTATTTTAAAGGTAAATTCGAAAAAGCACCAGATTCTAATGAAAGAAAAGGGGTTACTATTGGACAAATTCATAATGATACTAAAGGTGTTAAAAGACCACTTTTAAGAGTAGAAATTGCTGGTGGAAATGCAATTAAAGTAATTGTAACCGAAAGTTATATTAAAAATGAAGGGATAGTTACTAATGATTTTTTTACTGCTTTTAAAGATCAAGATGAAATAGAATGTAAAATTGAAATTAATGATGCTGATGATAAAGTTACAGTATTTGTAAACAATATAACTCAAGGCAAAAAAGAAAAGAAGTCGTATAAAGTAAGCGATCTTTGGAAAGAAATGGATGGTAATTTTTACTTTAAAGCAGGTGCATATACGCAAGTCTCTGGCCCTAAAACTAAAGTGAGTTATAGTAGGTTTCTGTTTATTTACGACTAAAGTTTCGCACAATAAAAATTATTTAAAATAGGCCTCAATTTTTAACGGAATTTCACTTTTTCAAAAAATTTATTATGCGTGCATAGTATTTTTTAAAAAAAAGACGTAGTTTTGTAACAGAGATAATTTAAACTAAAAATAGAATTTATGAAAATATTGGTATGTATTAGTCACGTTCCAGATACAACTTCAAAAATTAATTTTACTGAAAATGATACAAAGTTTGATACAAATGGAGTACAGTTTGTAATCAATCCTTATGATGAGTTTAGTTTAACAAGAGCAATGTGGTTTAAAGAAAAGCAAGGTGCAAGTGTAACTGTTGTTAATGTAGGTGGTGCATCTACAGAACCAACTTTACGTAAAGCTTTAGCTATTGGTGCAGACGATGCAATTCGTGTAAATATGGATGCTACAGATGGTTTGTCTGTTGCAAAACAACTGGCAGAAGTAGTTAAAAATGGTGATTACGATTTAGTTTTAGCAGGTAGAGAATCTATTGATTATAATGGAGGTATGGTTCCTGGTATGTTAGCAGCTTTGTTAGATTTCAATTTTGTAAATGGTTGTGTTGGTCTAGAAGTAGATGGAACTTCAGTTACAGCAACAAGAGAAATTGATGGAGGTAATGAAACATTAAGTACTTCTTTACCATTAGTAATAGGTGGCCAAAAAGGAATTGTAGAAGAAAAAGATTTACGTATACCAAATATGCGTGGTATTATGATGGCTCGTAAAAAACCTTTAAATGTAGTTGAGCCTGTTGCTGCAGAAAATGCAACATCAATAGAATCATTTGAAAAACCAGCACCAAAAGGAACCGTAAAATTAGTAGATGCAGATAATGTTGATGAGCTTATTAGCTTGTTACATAATGAAGCTAAAGTGATATAATCTTAGATTATATTATTCTGAGTTTGTTTCAGAATTTCTACAATGGGTTTTAACATCAAAATAAAAAAATAATTTTGTTAGTATAGTTGATAAAATAGTACTAACATTTAAAAACTTAAGATATATGTCAGTTTTAGTTTTTGCAGATTCAGCAGAAGGAAAATTCAAAAAAAGTGCTTTTGAAGTAGTTTCTTACGGAAAAAAAGTTGCTGAAGAATTGGGTAGTAATTTAGTTGCCTTAACCATAAATGCTAGTAATAACGAAGAATTATATACCTATGGTGCAGAAAAAGTAATTGCTGTTTCTAATGATGCTTTAGCAACTTTTAATGCAAAAAGTTATGCATCAGTAATTCAACAAGTTGCAGACGCACAAGGTTCATCAGTAGTTATTTTAGATTCTAGTATCGATACTTTATATGCAGCTCCAATTTTAGCAGTTGCCTTAGATGCTGGTTACGCATCAAATGTAGTTGCATTACCAAGTTCTACTAGCCCTTTTACTGTTAAAAGAAAAGCTTTTTCTAATAAAGGATTTAGTAATACAGTAATATCAACAGAAAATAAAATTATAGGCGTTGCAAAAAATTCTTATGGAGTTTTTGAAAATCCTGTAGAGGGTACAACAGAAACTTTTGAGGCAACCATTGCAGATTCAGGAGTAACATCAACAAAAATAGAAAGAGTTACAGGTAAAGTAACTATTGCAGATGCAGATATTGTGGTTTCTGCAGGTAGAGGTTTAAAAGGACCAGAAAATTGGGGAATGGTAGAAGAGTTGGCAGACGTTTTAGGTGCTGCAACAGCTTGTTCTAAGCCAGTTTCAGATTTGGGTTGGAGACCTCATGGAGAACACGTAGGGCAAACAGGTAAGCCAGTAGCCTCAAATTTATATATTGCTATTGGTATCTCTGGTGCCATTCAACATTTAGCAGGTATTAATGCATCAAAAGTAAAAGTAGTAATCAATACAGATCCAGAAGCACCTTTCTTTAAAGCTGCAGATTATGGTATTGTTGGCGATGCTTTTGAGGTTGTGCCTAAATTAATAGAGAAGCTCAAAGCTTTTAAGCAAGCTTAATTCAAATATTCAAACACAGTTTTTTAATTAAAACCTATTAGTTTAATACCTAATGGGTTTTTTCTTTTCAGTAAAAACTATTAAAATTAAAGGTGTAATCTATAATTTTTATTAAATTGTGCCCTCTAAAAAAGCAGGAAATAATATCTGTTTTATTGATGTTGCTTTTTAGATTTGTAGAAGATATATGAGTTTAATACTACTTACCATTAAAGGAATTTCTTACAGTCAAACCCAAAGTGGTGCATATGCACTAGTTTTGAGTGAAATGGAAGGAACAAGAACTTTACCTATTATTATAGGTGCTTTTGAAGCCCAATCTATAGCTATTGCTTTAGAAACAGAAATTCGCCCACCAAGACCATTAACACACGATTTATTTAAAACATTCTCAGATACGTTTTCGATTACTGTTAAAGAGGTTATCATTCATAAATTGGTAGATGGTGTTTTCTTTTCTAGCTTAATTTGTGAAAGAGAAGGAGTAGAAGAAGTAATAGACACAAGAACTTCGGATGCAATTGCAATTGCTGTTCGTTTTAATGCGCCAATTTATACTTATGAAAACATTTTAGATAAAGCAGGTATTTATCTAAAAGTAGAAGAAGAAATGGCTATTGAAAACAAGCAAGAATCTCAAGAAATTCCTATAGATTTTGAATTAGAAGCTTCTGATGATAAGAGCGATTTTTCCACCTTGTCTTTAAGTGAATTAAACAACCAATTAAACAATGCCGTTGATAATGAAAATTATGAATTGGCCGCAAAAATAAGAGACGAAATTAGTAAGCGTTCTTAAAATTTTATGTTCATTATGAAAAAAATACTCATTGTCTTTCTTTGTTTATGCTCAGCTACCATTTTTTCTCAAGACGCAGAAGTTGTTGTAGCAGCAAAAGAAATAATTCCAAGTCAAGGTTTTTCTTTTACCAGTTTATGGAGAGGAGTTTTAGGAATGTTTGTGCTGATAGTTATTGCTTTTTTATTTAGCAGTAACAAAAAAGCAATAGATTGGAAAAAAGTTGGTATTGGTTTGGCTTTACAGCTTTTAATAGCTATTGGTGTTTTAAAAGTTAGTTTTATTCAGAAAGTATTCGAATTTATTGGTGGTATTTTTATCGAAATTTTAGAATACACAAAAGCAGGTAGTGAGTTTTTATTTGCGGGTATTGTAGCAGATACAAATACATTTGGGTACATTTTTGCTTTTCAAGTATTACCAACTATTATTTTCTTCTCAGCCTTAACATCTTTGCTTTTTTACCTAGGAATTATTCAATGGATTGTAAAAATTCTTGCAATAGGTTTATCAAAATTTTTGGGTATTTCAGGTATGGAAAGTTTGTCTGTTGCAGGTAATATCTTTTTAGGACAAACAGAAGCGCCACTTTTAATTAAGGCGTATTTAGAAAAAATGAATAAGTCAGAAATGCTGTTGGTAATGATTGGTGGCATGGCTACAGTTGCAGGAGCAGTTTTAGCAGCATATATTGGTTTTTTAGGTGGTGGAGATAAAGCTTTAGAGCTAGTTTTTGCAAAACATTTATTAGCAGCTTCTGTTATGGCAGCACCAGGGGCTATTGTAATTTCTAAAATCTTGTACCCACAAACAGAAGAAGTAAATACAGATGTAACCGTTTCTCAAGAAAAAATTGGTTCTAATATTTTAGATGCAATTGCAAATGGTACTACAGAAGGTTTGCGTTTGGCAGTAAATGTAGGAGCCATGTTATTGGTTTTTGTTGCTGTAATTGCAATGATTAACGGAATTTTAGGTTGGGCAGGAGACATTACTACCTTAAATGATATTATAGCCTCAAACACAGGTTACGAAAATCTTTCTTTAGAGTTTATTTTAGGATATATTTTTGCACCTTTAATGTGGTTAATAGGTGTTGCATCAGAAGATATGGCTTTAATGGGGCAATTGTTAGGTATTAAATTAGCAGCTAGCGAATTTGTAGGTTATATACAATTGGCGGAATTAAAAAATGTGGCTAGTGCAACACATTTATCTTTTAATAAATCCATAATTATGGCTACATATATGCTTTGTGGATTTGCCAATTTTGCATCTATAGGAATACAAATTGGTGGTATTGGTTCTTTGGCTCCTGGTCAGCGTAAAACCTTGTCAGAATTTGGGATTAAAGCTTTAATTGGTGGTACAATTGCTTCTTTAATGTCTGCAACTATTGCAGGGATGATTATAGGGTAACTTTTTTAAAATATTTATATTTTTCTACAATAGTTGATAACTTTAAAATATCATCTACATAAAACCGCTTATATAACCTTAATCTTTTTCTATTTTTACAAACAGTTTTTTTCTAAAACTAACACGAAAAATTAATTTTAACGCTAACATTTTATGAAACAATATCACGATTTAGTAAAACACGTTTTAGAAAACGGAAATGAAAAAGGAGATAGAACAGGAACTGGAACAAAGAGTGTTTTTGGGTATCAGATGCGTTTTGATTTAAGTGAAGGTTTTCCTATGGTAACTACCAAAAAACTACATTTAAAAAGTATTGTTTATGAATTGTTATGGTTTATAAAAGGCGATACCAATATTAAATATCTACAAGAAAATGGTGTAAGAATCTGGAATGAATGGGCAGATGAAAATGGAGATTTAGGGCCAGTTTATGGTCATCAATGGCGCAATTGGAATAGTGATGAGGTAGATCAGCTTAAAGATGTAATAGAAACCTTAAAGAAGAATCCAAATTCGAGAAGAATGTTAGTTTCTGCTTGGAATCCTTCTGTATTGCCAGATACATCAGTTTCATTCTCAGAAAATGTAGCCAATGGAAAAGCAGCTTTACCTCCTTGCCATGCGTTTTTTCAATTTTACGTTTCAGATGGTAAATTATCTTGCCAATTGTACCAAAGAAGCGCAGATATATTTTTAGGAGTTCCTTTTAATATTGCTTCTTACGCTTTGTTTACAATGATGATTGCACAAGTTTGTGGCTATAAAGCAGGCGAATTTATTCACACTTTTGGTGATGCACATATCTATAACAATCATAAAGAACAATTAGAATTACAATTGTCTAGAGATCTAAGACCTTTACCAAAAATGAAAATTAATCCTAATATCAAAAACATCGAAGACTTTACTTTCGAAGATTTTGAGCTGTTAGATTATAACCCACACCCACATATAAAAGGTGTAGTTGCAGTATAATTTCACAAAAAAGAGCTTTCAAAATATTTAAAATTTGAAAGCTCTTTTTTATTTTATCATCATTAAGATATTATAAACTTAAAACACTGTTTTCTGCTCCAGCAAAATCGCTCCATGCAAAACTATCAGCTGCATCTTCATTTACATATTCGCCATCTACAACATATTTAAACTCGTAAGAATTACCTGCTTCTAAATCTAAAGTCCCTTTAAAAGAACCATTCTTTAATTTTTTAAGCGGCATTGCCTCTACATTCCATTCATTAAAACTTCCTACAACTGCAACACTTTTAGCTTCTTCAGCAGGTACAGTAAAAGTTACTTTACAAACTGGTTTACTTTTTAAAAATTGTTTTTTAATTGCCATAATAATTCGATTAAATTATGGTGTAAAAATATAGAAGAACTTCTTTACAACAAACACAATTTAGCAATAAGATTAAAGAATTATCAGTTTAATAATATCAACATCTAATTAATTGAAAATTATAAATAAAGATGTAGCTTAATTGCTGTTTTTATAAAATTAATGTTGGTTCTTTTTACTTGATTTTCAGGTATTTTAGAACTAAAACGTATTCGTATAAGCAAAAAGTGGTTTAAAATAACCCTAAAACATCAATTTAAAGAAACATTTCTGTTATTTTTGTGTAAAATGATGAGGTTTATATGATTACAATTATAGCTGCTATTGCAAAAAATAATGCGTTAGGAAAAGATAATGACCTAATTTGGCATTTACCTGCAGATTTAAAAAGGTTTAAAAAAGTAACTTCTGGTCATCCCATTTTAATGGGTAGAAATACTTTTGAATCTATAGGTAAACCTTTACCAAACAGAACAACAGTAATTATTACCAGAAATAAAGATTATGTAAAAGAAGGTTGTTTAATTGCTAATAGTGTAGAAGAAGCTTTAGAATTAGTACAAGACAAACCAGAAATTTTTATTATTGGTGGTGCACAAGTCTATAATTATGCCATGAAAAATAATTTAGTGGATGCTTTAGATATAACTCAAGTACATCATGAATTTGAAGCAGATGCTTTTTTTCCGGAAATAGATGCCGATGTTTGGCAATTAGTAAAACAAGAAGATTTTAAAGCAGATGATAAAAATATATACGATTACAGTTTTTTACGTTTCGAAAAAATCTAATTAATTCGATTGGCTCTAAAACCTCCTCCTAAATTCATTTTATATTTTTGTTGTGCAAATAAAAAGTAATTGAATAATTTATAATTTACCTCATAACCATAATCTACAAATGGTTGGTAATTAATAACGTTTTCGTAGATGCTTGGGTTAAATTGGCTAGGATTATTTGCTCTTTGGTTCCAGGTAACTACCCAAACTTTATTTCTAGCTTCTAAATATTGTTGCGAATAAAAACCTTCTGGTTTAGCAACTGAATTTAAAAAGTTGTTAAACCCTACATCAATTATAATAATTTCGTATTCTAAACTATCATTAGCAATCACTACTGGTTCTTCTTTTTCTATTGCTGTGTTATTTATGAGTGATGATGATCCACAGGCCCAAAAAAAGATTCCGATTACGAATAATAATAATATTTGTTTTAAAATTTTCATGATATCTAAAGATATTAAATTTATATAAGTTTTATTGTTAAAAAATTGTTGTTCTATCCTTTTTAACACTTTCAAAAGTAGTTGAGTTGGTTTTATTTAAAAAGTTGGAATGAGTAAAAGCCCGTTTTTAGTGAGTAAACAGAAATAAATGCTTAAAAATTAATTGAAATATCATAGATTTTAAATCTTTAATCTTAATTTTAGAGTTTAAATATCACCATAATATGATTAAAAAATTTCTTTTCCTATTTACAATTTTCCTTTTCTTATCATGTAAAAATCAAACAGAACCTGCTACAGAATATTCCATATTAAAAGAAAAAGAAAGAGCTGTTTTAAAGGACGAACTTTTAGAAGATCGATTTACAAATTTATTGCCAGCATTAATGGATAAAGCAGATCTAGATATGTGGTTGTTAATTTCTAGAGAATACAATGAAGATCCTATTTTAAAAACAATGTTGCCAGCAACTTGGCTAAATGCTAGAAGAAGAACAATTATTGTTTTTTACAGAGATAAAGAACAAAATACGTTAGAAAGATTAGCTGTGGCAAGATATGATATTGGTAAAAGCATTCAGTCTGCTTGGGATAAAGAAAAAGAACCCAATCAATGGAAAGCTTTGGCAGAAATTATTAAAGAAAGAAATCCGAATAAAATTGGTGTAAATACATCTACACATTTTGCTTTAGCTGATGGTTTGGTTAAAACCGATTATGATGAATTAACCCAAAATTTACCAGTAGAATTAAACAAAAAAATGGTTTCTGCTGAAAAATTAGGAATTGCTTGGATAGAAACCAGAACCGAAAAAGAGTTGGCATTATTTAGAAAACTTGTAAAAATAACCCACGATATTATTGACGAAACCTTTTCTGAAAATACGATAATTCCTGGAGAAACATCAACAGAAGATTTGGTTTGGTTTATGCGTCAAAAAGTAACAGATTTAGGTTTAGAAACTTGGTTTCATCCTACAATAGACTTACAAAGAAATAACGAAGCTTTAAAATCTCATATCGAATCTTTTTCTAAAAGTAAAGATCAAAAAATCATTCAAAAAGGAGATTTATTACATTGCGATTTCGGAATTACTTACATTGGTTTAAACACAGATTGCCAACAACATGCTTATGTTTTAAAAGATGATGAAACTGAAGTGCCACAATTTTTACAAAAAGCCTTTAAAAAAGGAAATCGAGTACAAAATATTTTAACATCGAACATGAAAACTGGTTTAACAGGTAATCAAATTTTAGCAAATTCTTTAAATCAAGGTAAAAACGAGGGTTTAAGACCATCAATTTATACACATCCTTTAGGTACTTATGGGCACAGTGCAGGTACAACTATTGGCATGTGGGATTCTCAGAAAGGAGTACCTTTTAATGGCGATTATCCTTTGCAAAAAAATACGGCATATGCCATAGAATTAAACACAACTGTTGCTATTAAAGAGTGGAACAAAGACATAAGAATTATGTTAGAAGAAGCTGGTTTTTTTGGTGATGATATTTTTGAGTATGTAAATGAAAGGCAAACAGCTATTAAACCTATAAAAACAAATTAAATGAAACATCGATGTTTTTGGGTAACAGACAGTAAGTTGTATCAAGATTATCATGATTTTGAATGGGGAGAACCTGTTTATGATGATAAAACTTTGTTTGAATTTTTAATTTTAGAAACTTTTCAGGCAGGTGTAAGTTGGATTACGATTTTAAATAAAAGAGAAAATTTTAGAAAAGCTTTTGATAATTTCGATTACCATAAAATTGCAAAATATCCAGAAAGCAAGTTTAATGCCTTAATGCAAGATGCAGGTATTATTAGAAATAAATTAAAAATTAGAAGTGCTATTTCTAATGCACAATTATTTATAGAAATTCAAAATGAGTTTGGTTCGTTTTCTAATTTTATTTGGAGTTATGTTGATGGTAAACCAATTGTTAATCAGTTTTGCAAAAAAGAAGATGTACCTGCAACCACACCAATTTCTGATCGGCTTTCTAAAGATTTAAAAAAACGTGGATTTAAATTTACAGGATCTACAGTAATGTATGCTTATATGCAAGCTGTTGGTATGGTAAATGATCATACCACAGATTGTTTTAAATACCCGAATTAAGACATGTTTAGAAATCACTTTATAAAAGTGGTTTGAAAATCACAAAAAAAATATTCGAAAAATAAAAAGGAAACCTTATAATTAATTGCCAAAAATAATACGAATAGCTATAAAAATGGCAACAATTAATCCTCCGTAAATGGCAACTTTTTTGCCAGCATTTTTATAATAACGTTCGTGATTTTTAACGTCTTTTTTATAACTTAAGTATATTAGAGTTCCGAAAATCAAAACAAAAAAAGCGATAAAAATTATTCTTCCAGTAGTAAAGTAGGCGTTTATAAACATCATTTTTTTATCTTAATAAGTTTTGAATTATTCCGTTTTTAGACACTTTAAAGAGTTGTAAAGTTTCTATATATTGTAAGTTGCAAAATTACAAATAAAAGTACACTAAATGAAAAACAAAATAGCAGCAGTTCATGCATTTCACACAGCGTTTAAATTAAATATTCAAAATAAGCCCACTGTACATATTTCTGATGAAAGAAAACAACTACGTTTTGAGTTGATGAAAGAAGAAAACGAAGAATATTTAGAAGCTGCTAAAAATAACGATTTAATAGAAGTTGCAGATGCTTTAGGAGATATGCTGTATATTTTATGTGGAACCATAATAGAACATGGAATGCAAGATAAAATCGAAGAAGTTTTTAATGAAATTCAACGTTCTAACATGAGTAAATTAGGCGAAGATGGGCAGCCAATTTACAGAGAAGATGGTAAGGTTTTAAAAGGGCCTAATTATTTTAAACCAGATTTTTCTAAGATTTTAAAGAGCTAAAAATTTTTATTAAAAAACAAAAAAAACCTCGCAATTTGCGAGGTTTTTAAAATGTATTTTAAATATGATTATTTAGGTTCTAAAATCATATCGATTCTATCAACCACATCTTGTAAGTGGTAACGTCTTAAAGTATTCCCAGAATAAGCCGCTTTTTTAGCATCTCTCTGAATACGTTTTAACTCACCTCTTGCTACAGATTTAACATCAGATTGGTTAATGGTAATTCCAGATCTTTTTCTGTAACCGCTGTTAGTGCCTCGTTGATCTTTAGCTTTATTTAATAAATAATCTAATCTATCTAAATGCGCTCTTTGTAAATTTCTTCTGTAGGTATCTATAGATGCTCCAGAATAAATTTCAGACCAAACGCCTTTTCTTACATCACTCATCATATTTACAAGTGTATAAGCTTTAGAAGAACCGTTTAAGGTTTCGTTTTCTATCATTCTAGCCATTCTACCTGGATCTAAAATATTGTTTAAAGTTCTAGCTTGTAATCCACGAACTCTTTCTACAGCACCAGAAAATTCAGTTTTGCTAAAAATGTTTTCGTCTAACATCCATTCAGGAGTTTTAAACAATTCATCAACTACAAATTTTAAAGCTTCTTTTTGAATAGCTTTATCTACATGAGTATACACTGCACCTTCTTGGTCTGTAGTTTTGTAGTGCTCGTAAACACCACCAATATTAGCAGAAACGTGTCCCATATATCTATTAAATTGACTTAAAACTTGACCATACATGGTAGATAAATTTTCGTAAGTTTCACCTTTTTCAGATGTCCACTCTTCTAATCTTGGTAATATTCTTTGTAAATTTTTAATTCCGTACATAGAAGCTTTCATGGCATCATCACCTAAATCTTCTGTTTGTGAACTTGGGTCTACAACACCACCTGCTTGTTGATGTCCAAATCTATACATTGGGTCTCCAGCGTGTTTTAAAATCCAAGCATCTAAAGTTTCTTTTTCGTCTTTAGCATCTTTATCTAAAATTGGTCTATATCCCCAAGAAATGGCGTATTTATCATACACACCAATATTTGGCATTAAAGCAACACCTTTATCTTCTGGCTGAGCTACATAATTAAAACGAGCATAATCCATAATAGATGGTGCTGTTCCGTATTTTTTTGTAAATGATGCAGAACGTAAAGAATCTACAGGATAAGCAGAAGAACTTCCCATATTATGAGGTAAACCTAATGTGTGGCCCACTTCGTGTGATGATACAAAACGTATTAAACGTCCCATAACTTCTGTTTTAAAATTGTTACCTCTTGCATCTGGATTAATCGCTGCAGTTTGAATAAAGAACCAATTGTGTAATAAAGACATTACATTATGATACCAGTTAATATCAGATTCTAGAATTTCACCTGAACGTGGATCACTCACGTGAGGACCATTTGCATTTGGAATTGGAGAAGCTAAATATCTTACAACAGAATAACGAACATCTTCTGGAGACCAATCTGGATCTTCTTCTTTACTTGGAGGATCTTTTGCAATAATTGCATTTTTAAACCCTGCAGCTTCAAAAGCAACTTGCCAATCTTCAATACCTTTTTTAATATAAGGCACCCATTCTTTTGGGGTAGCTCTATCTACATAATAAACAATTTGTTTTTTAGGCTCAACTAATTCACCTCTTTTAAATTTTTCGATGTCTTCGTCTTTAACCTCTAATCTCCATCTGTCTAAGAAAGTTACTGTTTTACTTTCTTGAGCCTCTAAACCATAATCTGTTTGTCCTCTTGCAAACCAACCAACTCTTTCATCAAAATAACGACGTTTCATAGGTACCTTAGGTAAAAGAATCATAGAATTACTCATCTCTAAAGTTATAGATCCTAAAGCACTGTTTGAAGGTGCTTTATTTGCAAAATAGGTTTTTACGTGTCTAATTTCTATGTTTTGTGGGTAACTACTTACTCTATCAATATAAGAACGAGTTTTGTCTAATCTTGTAGCTTGGTAGAATTTTCTATAAAATGCTGGGAAACCTAATGGTTTTACATCTGTAGAAAATAAATCAGTAGCATCTATAACTGTAGCAGTAGAATCTTTGCTAAATGCTTTAATAGGAAACGCAAATAAAATTGGTTCTAAATTAGAGTTTACAACAGCTTCATGTACAGGTAAAATAGTGTCTGCAACAATATTATGAGAAACAACTCTTAATAAAATTTGTTTTTGTTTTTTTTCCCAACGTAAAACTTGTGTGTTTGTTTTTCCACCACCAAAACCAATTCCGCTGGCAGTTTTTGCTATTCTTGTTACCATTAACATTTCTCTTTTTAAAAGAGAATCAGGAATTTCGAACAAGTAAGTGTTGTCTTTTTGATGAACTTTAAATAAACCTTCGTCTGTTTTGTGTTCTTTGGTAACAACTTTAGCATAAGGCTGAATTGCACCTTTTTTAGGTTTTGGTTTCGGAGCAACTTTTTTAGGCTCTTCTTTCTTTTTTTTCTTTTTAAAAATTTGCGCTTCAGCATTTGCTGAAAAACCCAAAACAAGAGCAAAAAGAAGTACTCTCGAAAATATTTTTTTAGTCATAATGTGTAATTTGAATTGTTTTCGAAATTACGCAAACTCTAAAAACATAAACCTTAAAATTTTGTTAAAGAAATAATATAAAAACCCCTTTAAAACAAAGTTTTAGAGGGGTTTTTATATTTGTAGTATATACTAGTTAAACTTACAAGTTAAAAGCTTCTTTAATGTTAGCTACATAATCTAACTTTTCCCAAGTAAATGTTTCTACTTCTTCAGAAACGGTTTCTCCCATAGGATTTGTAAACGTAACTGTTTTTACTTCAGGAGTTCTTCCCATATGTCCATAGGCAGCAGTTTCTGAGTAGATAGGAGTTCTTAATTTTAAACGTTTTTCTATAAAATAAGGACGCATATCAAAAATTTCTTCTACTTTTTTGCTGATTTCTCCATCAGATAAATCTACAGTAGCTGTGCCATAAGTTTCTACATTTATACTTGTAGGTTTTGCAACTCCGATTGCATAAGAAACTTGAACTAAAACTTCTTTACACAAACCAGCAGCCACTAAGTTTTTAGCAATATGTCTGGTTGCATAAGCTCCAGATCTATCTACTTTAGAAGGATCTTTTCCAGAAAAAGCGCCACCACCATGTGCACCTTTTCCACCATAAGTATCTACAATTATTTTTCTACCAGTTAAACCTGTATCTCCATGAGGTCCACCAATTACAAAAATTCCTGTTGGGTTTATGTGATACGTAATATCATCTGTAAATAATTTTTGAATATGAGCAGGTAATTTTGCAATTACTCTAGGAATTAAAATTTCTACAATATCTTTTTTAATTTTGGCCAACATTACTTCTTCTGATGCGTCAAAATCATCATGTTGAGTAGAAATTACAATAGCATCTATTCTTTGCGGAACATTATCATCAGAATATTCAATGGTAACCTGACTTTTTGCATCGGGTCTTAAGTAGGTAATGTCTTTGTTTTCTCTACGTAACTCAGCCAATTCTTTTAATAATCTGTGCGATAATTCTAATGCCAAAGGCATGTAATTTTCAGTTTCATCTGTAGCATAACCAAACATCATTCCTTGGTCTCCTGCACCTTGTTCTTCTGGGCTAGATCTATCAACTCCTTGGTTTATATCTGGTGATTGTTCGTGAATTGCAGACAAAACTCCACAAGAATTTCCATCAAACATATATTCGCCTTTTGTGTAACCAATTTTGTTAATTACATCTCTCGCAATTTTTTGAACGTCTAAATACGTTTCAGATTTTACTTCGCCAGCCAAAACTACTTGACCAGTGGTTACTAGAGTTTCGCAAGCAACTTTACTGTTTTTATCAAAAGCTAAAAAGTTATCGATTAAAGCATCAGAAATTTGATCTGCTACTTTATCTGGATGCCCTTCTGAAACACTTTCTGATGTAAATAAATACGACATAATTCTCTATATATTTTAAATAAATTATAATAATAAATGATTGCTTTGTCGCTAAAAGAAGTAGATAATTACTGCTTTAGCATTTTTTTAGAGAGGTTGCAATCAGTTCAAATTTATCCTCTGTAATTGAAATGCAAATTTACATCATTCTTAGAAATAATTGCATTTTTATAAAAAAAATATTCTTTTTAAGTGTTAATTCGTAAAATACTATCAATTTGTTAAATTATTTAAAATAAATTGAATTTTACTTGGATATTAAATTTTTCTATTGCAATATTTGTACTCACAAAGTTCAATAACTTATTGAGATGTTATCAAGAAAGGTGAAGGGATTAGACCCGTTGAAGCCTTAGCAACCCTTTAATCTATTAAAGAAGGTGCTAAATTCTACCCAAAATTTACTTTAGTAATTTATATGGATAGATAACAAAAACTGAATTTTCTTAAGCTAGAAATTTCTATTTTCTTTATAACATTTTTCTTTTAAGTACATCAATTTTTTGATGCATTTGACTTTTGTTTTAATTAATTATTAACTCAAAAAAAACAGAAAAATGAGTACACACAAATTAGCAACAAATGCGTTGCACGCAGGACATGATGTAAAAGCAAATGGAGGTGCAAGAGCGGTTCCTATTTATCAAACATCATCTTATGTTTTTAACGATTCAGATCATGCAGCAAATTTATTTTCGTTAGCAGAATTAGGATTTATTTACACTAGATTAAACAATCCAACAAATCAAATATTACAAGAACGTTTGGCGGCTGTAGAAGGCGGAATTGGAGCAGTTGTTTTTGCTTCTGGAACATCAGCAATATCAACTGGATTATTAACTTTATTAAAGGCAGGTGATCATATTGTAGCATCAAGTAGTTTGTATGGAGGTACCTACAATTTATTAAACGTAACTTTACCTAGATTAGGGATAACAACTACGTTTGTTGATGCTTCTAATCCTGATAATTTTAAAGATGCTGTTCAAGAAAATACAAGAGCATTTTTTGTGGAATCTTTAGGTAATCCGAAGTTAGATGTTTTAGATTTAGAAGCAATTGCTGAGCATTCTAAAGCTGCAGAAGTGCCTTTTATTGTTGATAATACAGTGGCTACACCAGCGTTATTAAATCCGATTAAACACGGAGCAAATATTGTAATTCACTCTTTAACAAAATATATTGGTGGTCAAGGAACATCATTAGGTGGAGCAATAATTGATGCAGGAACTTTTAACTGGGCCAATGGAAAATTCCCAGAATTTACAGAGCCATCTGCAGGTTACCATGGGTTAAAATATCACGAAGTTTTAGGTGCTGCCTCTTATACGTTTAAATTAATTTTAGAAGGATTACGTGATTTTGGTGGCGCATTAAGTCCTACAAATGCGTTTAATATTATTCAAGGTTTAGAAACGTTATCCGTTAGAATTAAACAACATTCAGAAAATGCATTGGCTTTAGCAAAATGGCTAGAAGCACAAGAAGAAGTAGCTTGGGTAAATTATCCTGGTTTAGAAAGCAGTAAATACAAAGCGTTGGCTGATAAATATTTGCCAAAAGGACAAAGTGGAATTGTAACTTTTGGGCATAAAGGAGGTTTTGAAGCGGCAAAAACAATTGCAGATAACACAAAAGTTTTCTCTTTATTGGCAAATATTGGTGATACTAAATCCTTGATTATTCATCCTGCAAGTACAACGCATCAACAATTAGATGAAGCTCAGCAAGAAAGTGCTGGAGTTTCTCAAGATTTAATTCGTTTGTCTGTTGGTATAGAAGATTTAGAGGATTTAAAAGCAGATTTAAAAGCGGCTTTTTCAGAAATATAAATTTTATATCCTGCAAGGTCTCAAAGACCTTGTAGGTATTTTAATAAACAAATTATATATAAACCTATTAAGGTTTTTAAAACCTTGTAATTTAAAATAATAAGAACCTAAAATCCTTAAGTATTTCATTTTGAGTGAAATGAAGTGAAGTTGAAAAATCTATTTAGATTTCTCCACAAGAGCGAAATGACATACTAATTTGATTATTTTATTAAAAAAGATTTGAAACATCCATTGCAACATATCAAAATTAAAAATTTCATCACAGAATTGGGAGCTAAAATTCCTGAGTTAAATTTAAGTTATCAAGTTTTTGGTAAAGAATTGGGTACAGCTCCTGTGGTTTTAATCAACCATGCATTAACAGGTAATAGCGAAGTTGGTGGTAAAAATGGTTGGTGGAAAGACATTGTAGGTAAAGAAAAAGCCATTGATACAACTGTTTATACAGTTTTGTCTTTTAATATTCCTGGTAATGGTTTTGATGAATTTCTGATAGATAATTACAAAGATTTTATTGCTAGAGATATTGCAAAACTTTTTTTACAAGGATTATCACTATTAAAAATTAAGCAATTATTTGCTTTAATTGGTGGTTCTTTAGGAGGAGGAATTGCGTGGGAAATGATGGTTTTAAATAACAAATTAACGCAACATTTTTTACCCATTGCTACAGACTGGAAATCTACTGATTGGTTAATTGCCAATTGCCAAATACAAGAACAATTTTTGGTAAATTCTAGTAATCCTGTTCATGATGCAAGAATGCATGCAATGCTGTGTTACAGAACTCCAGAGAGTTTTAAAGAGCGTTTTCATCGATCTAAAAAAGATAATTCAGATATTTTTGATGTAGAAAGTTGGTTGCTGCATCATGGAAAAAAACTGCAAGAACGTTACCAATTATCGTCTTATAAATTAATGAATCAGTTGTTAAAAACGATTGATGTAACTGTGGGTGGTAAAAAAGATATTTCCATATTAGATCAAATTGAAGCGAATATTCACATTATTGGTGTAGATTCTGATTTGTTTTTTACAGCAGAAGAAAATAGAGAAACCCATAAAAAATTAGCATTAACAAAGGCAAATGTTACTTATAACGAAATTAATTCTGTTCATGGTCATGATGCTTTTTTAATAGAATACAATCAATTAGAAAAAATAATTGAACCAATTTTTAATAAAGATTACAGAGAAAAGAAGATGAAAGTTTTAAAGTTTGGAGGTAAATCTTTAGGGAATGGAAAAGGTTTACAAAATGCTATAGAAATTATAGTGAGTAAATATAAAAGTGGTGATAAAATTACGATTGTTGCTTCTGCTAGAGGAAATTCAACAAACGATTTAGAAGCTATTTTACAAAATGCAGCTGCAAAAAAGGAATATAAATCTAAATTTTTAGCATTTAAAGAATATCAACAAGAACCAAATAAGGCAGTCGATTTTTCTGAAGAATTTTCTAAGTTAGAAACCATTTTTGAAGGTGTTTCTTTGTTAGGTGATTATAGCCAGAAAATTAAAGATGAAGTTTTAGCACAAGGTGAATTATTATCAGTAAAATTAGTGGCTAGTTTATTAGAAAAAGAATCTATTTCTGTAAATCCTGTTGATGCAAGATCGTTAATAATTACTGATGAAAACTTTGGAAATGCACAGCCAATTCAAGCAGTTTCAAAAGAAAATGTAATTCAATATTTTAAAGAAAATAAATCTACAATTAACATTGTTACAGGTTTTATTTCATCAAACAAAAAAGGAGAAACCACTACTTTGGGTAGAAATGGAAGCAATTATACTGCAGCTTTATTAGCAAATTATTTAGATGCAGATGAACTTCAAAATTATACACATGTAAGTGGTATTTACACTGCTGATCCAAAATTGGTTGCAGATGCTAAAAAAATAGATCAATTGTCTTTTAACGAAGCTAATGAGCTAGCTACTTTTGGTACAAATTTGTTGCATGCCAAAACAATTATTCCGTTAATAGAAAAAAACATAAACCTTAGAATATTAAATACTTTTAATCTTAAAGATAAAGGAACTTTAATTTCATCTACTTCTGCATCACAAGGAATTAAAACCATTTCTACCATAGAAAATATGGCGATGATTAATTTTGAAGGTAGAGGTTTATTAGGTAAAGTGGGTGTAGATGCTCGTATTTTTAATGCATTGAGTAAAGAAGATATTAGTGTTAATATTATTGCACAAGGTTCTTCTGAAAGAGGTGTTGGTTTGGTGATAAATGCCGAAAATACTGTACGAGCTGTAAATGCATTAAAAGATGAGTTTGAAAGTGATTTTCAGGCTCAAGATGTAAATCAAATAACAGTTTTTGATCAAGTTTCTGTAATTTCTATTATTGGGCAAGATTTAAGTCAATTTCATCATCCATACAATGCTTTAATAAAAAATCAAATTGTACCGCTTTTATTTAACAACACAGTTACAGGTAAAAATGTGAGTTTGGTGGTTAAAAAAGAGCAATTGTATAAAGCTGTAAATGTAATTCATGGTCAGGTTTTTGGTGTAACCAAAAAGATAAACATTGCCATTTTTGGTAAAGGTTTGGTTGGTGGAACATTAATCGATCAAATTATAGAAAATACGCAATCTGTTTTAGAAAGACGCAAATTACAATTGAATGTTTTTGCAGTTGCAAACTCTAAAAAAGTGTTGTTAAATAAAAATGGAGTTTCTAAAAACTGGAAAGAAAATCTTTTAGAAAATGGTGAGGAAAATGTAAAAGTTAACGATATTATTGCTTTTGCAAAAGCCAATCATTTCGAAAATTTAATTGCGGTTGATAATACAGCAAGTGTAAATTTTGTAAGCAATTATATTCCGTTAATAGAATCTGGTTTCGATTTGGTTTCTTGTAATAAAATTGCCAATACCTTATCTTTTGATTTTTACAAAGAAGTAAGAGCCAAATTAAAAGAATATAAAAAACAATATTTATACGAAACCAATGTGGGTGCAGGTTTACCTTTAATAGATACCATTCGTTTATTACACGAATCTGGTGAGAATATCACCAAAATTAGAGGTGTTTTTTCTGGAAGTTTAAGTTATTTGTTTAATACTTTTTCTGCTGAAGATGTTTCTTTTTCAGAAACTTTACAAGAAGCCATTGATAAAGGATTTACAGAACCAGACCCCAGAGAAGATTTAGGCGGAAATGACGTTGCTAGAAAATTATTAATTTTAGCAAGAGAGTTAGAGTTAGAAAATGAGTTTGATGAAGTAAAAATTAAAAATTTAATTCCTCAAAATTTAAGAGAAGGTGCTACAGAAGATTTCTTAGGGAAATTAGATTTATTGAATGATGAATATCAAGCAATAAAAGAAAATCAAAAACCAAATCACGTTTTACGTTATATTGGCGAATTAAGTGGAGATTTATCACAAAATAAAGGTATTTTAGAAGTAAAGTTAGTTTCTATAGACAAAAGTACACCTTTAGGTTCTTTAAAAGGTTCTGATGCAATTTTTGAAATTTACACAGAATCTTATGGAGAGCAACCAATTGTAATTCAAGGAGCAGGAGCAGGAGCAAGTGTAACTGCAAGAGGTGTTTTTGGTGATATTTTAAGATTAGCAAAACATAATAATTAAATTCTCTGCAAGGTTTTAAAAGCCTTGTAGGTGTTTTTTAGAATTTACAAGCATACCTACAAAGTCAAAAAAAAAAGACTTTGAAAAAAATAAAAGATAATGAGCAAACATTTTGAAACAGAAGCAATTAGAAATCAAACAGAAAGAAGTCAATTTTCTGAACATTCTACACCTTTATATTTAACCTCTAGTTTTGTTTTTGATGATGCAGAAGACATGCGTTCATCCTTCGCAGAAGAAAAACAACGTAATTTATACAGCAGATTTACAAATCCGAATACAACAGAATTTGTAAACAAAGTTGTGGCTATGGAAGGTGCAGAAAGTGGTTATGCATTTGCAACTGGTATGTCTGCTATTTTTTCATCATTTGCAGCGCTGTTAAATGCAGGCGATCATATTGTTTCTTGTAGATCTGTTTTTGGTTCTACACACAGTATGTTTACCAAATATTTACCAAAATGGAATATAGAAACCTCTTATTTTAAGGTTGATGAAGTAGATTTGGTTGAAAGTTTAATCAAGCAAAACACAAAGATTTTATATATAGAAACTCCAACTAATCCTGCTGTAGATATTTTAGATTTAGAGTTGATAGGTAACATCGCCAAAAAACACAATCTAATTTTTATTGTTGATAATTGCTTTGCAACACCTTATATACAACAACCCATAAAATTTGGTGCAGATTTGGTAATCCATTCAGCTACCAAATTAATGGATGGTCAAGGAAGAGTTTTAGGCGGAGTTACAGTAGGTAAAGAAGATTTGATTCGTGAAATCTATTTATTTGCTAGAAATACTGGGCCAGCAATGTCTCCTTTTAATGCTTGGGTGTTATCAAAAAGTTTAGAAACGTTGTCTTTACGTGTAGAAAAACACTCAGAAAATGCATTAAAAGTAGCCTCTTTTTTAGAAGAAAATGAAAATGTAGAATTGGTAAAATATCCTTTTTTAGAATCTCATCCTCAGTACAAAACTGCCAAAAAACAAATGAAATTAGGGGGCAATATTGTTGCTTTCGAAATTAAAGGCGGAATTGAAGCAGGAAGAAAATTCTTAAATAAAATTAAGATGTGTTCTTTATCCGCAAATTTAGGAGATACTAGAACTATTGTTACACATCCATCTTCTACAACTCATGGGCGTTTGTCAGAAGAAGATCGACTAGAAGTAGGAATTACAAATGGTTTAGTGCGTGTTTCTGTAGGCTTAGAAAATGTTGATGATATTATTAAAGACCTAAGCCAAGCCCTAGAAAATTAGAATAATTTGCTGTAAGTTTTACTACTTTATAAAGTTTATAAATAGTTAAATAATAATTTATTTTAAAAAACAACCCAAATTGGTTAACCAATTTTGTATTTTTAAAATCTTAAATTATTAATGCTATTATTTGTTTTATGAAAATTACTTTTAGATTGTTTTTTCTTGCTTCTTTTTTTGTGTTTTTATTTTCTTGTGGTTCTACAGAATCTGAAGAAGAATTGTCAGAAATTTTAGAGTTATCTTCGTTAAATGAGTTTTCTGCGTATCAAGAAACTCAATTGCTAAATATTACTGCAAATATGTATTGGTTTACAGAAATTGATGTGAATTGGATATCAATAGAACCAAGATATGGAACTAATAATGCTAGTGTAGAAGTAACTGCAGCATCAAATACAATTTACGAAAAAAGAACAGGAACCATTACAGTTAAAGGGGGTAATCTTACAAAAACCATAACTATTACTCAGGCTGCAAGAGAAGAAAATACAGGTGAGTTGGATGCAAATAAACCACCATCGCAAAATTTTGATTTATCAACCTGGAAATTAAATACACCAGAAAATAATGGAAGTGGTTTGGCAAAAACAATTTCTGTTAGTGAAATGAATAGTGGTTATGAAGATGATGAATATTTTTACACAGGTGCTGATGGAGGTATGGTTTTTAAATGTCCAATTGATGGTTTTAAAACATCAGCAAACACGAGTTATACTAGAGTAGAATTGAGAGAAATGTTGAGAGGAACTGATACAAGTATTAGCACTCAAGGTGTAAATAAAAACAATTGGGTTTTTGGCACTGCACCAGATGCAGATAAAAATGCTGCTGCTGGTTTTGATGGAGAAATGACTGCAACTTTAGCCATTAATAAAGTTACAACCACAGGAAGTAGCAGTCATATTGGAAGGTTGATTATTGGACAAATTCATGCAAATGATGATGAGCCAATTCGTGTTTATTACCGAAAATTAAAAGACAATGATTTGGGTTCTATCTATTTTGCGCACGAACCAACAGATGGTAATGGAGATGAACAATGGATTGATGTAATAGGTTCTAGAAGTAGCTCTGCTGCAAATCCAGAAGATGGAATTGCGTTAAACGAAAAATTTAGCTATACCATAAAAGTTGTTGGAGATCTTTTAACATTTACAGTGATGAGAGAAGGTAAAGATGATGTTGTGCAAACAGTAGATATGCAAAACAGTGGCTTTAATGTAAGTGGTCAGTATATGTATTTTAAAGCAGGAATTTATCAAGCAAATAATACAGGAGATGCTGATGATTATGCTCAAGTAACTTTTTATAAATTAGAAAAAAGCCATACCCAAAACTAGATTTTTAATAACTAGAAATTCTAGTTTTGGATGTTGACTTTGTAACTATTATCGCTGAAAAATTATTCTTCTGCTGTGCGTTTTACCATTATTTTCTAACCTTAAAATGTAAATTCCGTTAGCTAAATTGGTTTCTAAATTTAAAATAAATTTATTCTGATCTAAAGATTCTAAAGTGTTTCTTTGTATCATTTGACCTCGGATATTATATAACGCAACTTTTAATTTTCCAGAAATAGTACCTGAATGATTAATAATATTCAGGTTTTTTTTGTTTTCTGTAGGATATACAATCCAATTATTATCATCTTTAATTACATAAGAATTTGTGCTTAACTGACTATTTGTTTTGCCATTATAAGCACCAATATTAGGTGTGCCTGTAGATAAATCAATAGGATTACCATACAAATCTACTGTAGGATATGGGCTTAGGTTTTCGAAAACTCCTGTTCCTGCTCCTGGTATAATTGGTCCTGTAATTGCAACTCCATTATTTATGGCTAAACTGCCTTCTATTACTTGATAAGGATATTTGTCATTACCTGAGCCAGAAAAAAGAGCAGCTCCTTTTTGAGGATTTGTATCCATATTTACCCAATCTTGCAGAATAGTGCCTTCAAATAAATTGTTGGTCATGGTAAATGGAGTATTGTTGGTATTTATGGCAAAATTTCTGGCACCCATTCCTGCTCCATCAGTAGAAGAAAAAATATTATTATAAACAAAGGTGTTTTTAGCATCTATGGTAATGCTTGTGGTATAATCATCTCCATTGGTTTTAAGACCTTTATCAATTACAATTGTGTTGTTATTGATGTAAACACCATCATTTAAATTCAGAGCAGCTTGATTTGGCTCTTTCCAACGATCAGAATATACATAAATTGTACTACTTGCGTTGTTCCAATCAGATACTCTAAAACCACTATTTACATCAACATTAAATCTGTAAACAGCATTTTTGTTACCAGCTAAAATTTCTACAAATCCGCCTTCACAATCGTACATGTAATTGTATTGCACAAAGGTGTTTTCGTTTTCTATGTCTATATGAATTCCGTAAGAATCTAAATAACCTCTAGTGCTTAAACACATGTTGTATTGCACAACTGTATTAATAGACCAAATGTTCCAAACAGAGCTACCTCTACCTGGCATTCTTGGATCTGTGGTTGCCCCTGGATGATCGAAAATATTGTTTTCAATTAAACAATTATATGTACGATTTGGAAGTACAGCTGTACCACCATTGTAATAAAACTCGTTATTACGAACAATAATATCTTTGTTTCTATTTATGGCATCATTACCTACACCATCATTAGCTCCACTGTGTTTAAACTGTATTCCTAAACGTTGTAAATTGGTAAAATAAGAATCTTCTATAAGTATATTTTCGATGTTTTTTTCTTTACCAACTTCGGTGTTTCTTGCACATGTAAATCGGATTCCAGAAACTTGAATAGCATCAAAACTATCACGATCTAAAACAGGTTCTACAGCAAAAACATCTCTAACCGTTAAATTTCTGAAAATAAAGTTGCTCATTACTTTATCGCTACTATTGTGTATCGAAATTCCAAAACTATCAGTATCTGCAACACCAGTTCTACTTACAGTTCTATCGTTTCTAACTTCTAATCCGTCTAGAATTATGTTATCATTATTTTCTATTAAAATGGCTTCTTTATAATCGCCACCACCAGCAGCGCCAACATCACCAGAAATAATAGGTTTGGCTCCAGTTCCGTAAGCACTAATGGTAATTGGCAAACCTTCTATACCAGAGCCATTAACTACAAAATGACCTTTAAAATGATCTCCTTTGTTAAAATAAACGTTATCTCCAGCCAATAATGTTGTGCTATTTATTTTAGCCAAACTTTGCCAAGGTGCATTTAAAGAACCGTCATTGGCATCGTTTCCAGAATTGCTGATGTAATATTCTGTTTGTCTTACAGCTTCAGAAACTTTAAAATTATCTAAATCTATAGTGCCAGACCAATAATGAAAAAAAGCAATTTTTATTTGAGTTACTCCAGCATCTGCAATAAAATCTATTTTTTGTTTATACCAAGCTGCACTTTCTGCATCTGTACTTGGTTTGTAATCTGCAGAAGAGGCTAGTAAAACGTTATTCATTGTATAGACTCTTAATTGCCTTTTAAAAGGTCCTTTACTTTCTACCTCAAAAGTATAGACTTTACCAGGTTCAATAGTAATGGGTTTTGCAATTTGCATTTGTGCAGATCCGTTTGGTGATGCTTCCATTCTTGCATATTTATTGCCCGAATTTTCTATAACTTCTGCTGTAACTGTACCAGAATAAGTGCTGATTTTAGTGAGTTCATAACCTTCTGAAGCTAAGTCGAAACCAATGTTTTTTGATTCAAATTTTTCTTCAAAAATAATTTGTCCATTAATGGTAAAGCACAACAGAATTAGTAAAATTGAAAATAGTGTTTTCATAATTATTTTAAATTACAAGGATGTTGCTTTTATTTGATAATTAGTTTTTTATGCACCAAAAGACCATCACCCTTAAAACGAATTATATATAAGCCAGGCTTAAAACTATCTGTTGCTATTCTTGTTGATGTGGTTGGTTTAAAATAAACCTGTTTGCCAGAAACATCGAAAATTGTGGTTTCTAGATTAGCAATATTTTTATCTGTTTTAATAACAAAATACTCTTTTGCAGGATTAGGATAAACGCTAATGGAGTTTTCTAGAGTTTCTGTTTTGCTAGATAAAGTTCCACTTGGTACAATTTCGAATCCTGAATATAAGCTGTTTATTCCTCCAAAATTTAAGGCTGCAAAAATTTGTAAAACCGCAACTTCTGAGCTGTTGCCTGTATTATGATTTGCAACTGTATAATTTACAGTTTCAGTAACTTCTGCAGCACCAACAGGAATATTGTCTATATTTAAAGCAGGATTAATAGCGGTACCTCCATTATTTATAGCATATCTTACAACAACTCTACCTAAACCTCCACTATATGCTGTGATGTTAGAATAACTTATTTCTAAACTTAAAACTTCGTCGATTTCAATTTTACCATTTCTACTTGTTTTAAAATCTTCTAAAGACATGCCATTTATTTTATTGATAGCAACAGCTTGAGGAATGTTTTGCGTAATAGTAACATCGGCTTCAGCAAAAATTGAGTTGTTTTCTTCTGATGTTGCTCTTATTTTTACAATACCTTCTCCAATACCTGTTACAATTCCATTAGCATCAACAGTGGCAATTGATTGGTCTGCTGAAGACCAAGTAATATTTTTATTATCTGCATCTGTAGGTAAAATTGAGGCAGTTAATTGTGCTGTATCACCAATTACAAAAGAGGTAGAATTAGGTGAAATAGATATTGAACTCACAGGAACATTAAAGTCTGCAACAATTGTAATTTCTGTGGTTGCTACTAAACTATTGTCATATTTATTAATGGCAGTAATTGTTGCTTTTTCGCCAATTACACCATGAGTTGTTATTAAACCATTATCATCAACCGAAATTATAGCGCTGTTAGAAGAGTTCCAAGTTGCATTCGGATTTCCATTTGTTGGGCTAACAACAGTTTCTAATTGTAATGTTTTACCTACTCTTAAATTTCCAGGATTTGGTTGTAAAGACATTGCAGTTGGTATACCATAAGGTAAAATTTCTTCTGGTAATTGTAATGTTAAATCTGTACTTTGGTTATTGATGTTATGTGCCAAATAAGAAGTATCGTAAAAGGCAATATAATCTACAATTGCTGTGTTAGATCTACCTTTTAAATAAAAGGTATATTCTTCGCCTTCAATTAAATTGTAGAACAATCCATTATTTCCATTGTGTTCTAAGTTTATACAAGTTCCCCATTTATTGGCACCTCTTCCAAAAAATTTATGAAAAGTTCGTAAATCAGATTCAGAATGTTTAGCAGAGCCACTTGTGTAATTTCCTTCCATTTTTACATAAAAATCATTTCTAAGATCCGCTAGTTCCCACCAAACAGGTTCAGTTTCTCCAGGAGGGGTTAACCATTTTCCTTTATTTGGATTGTTAGATTCTCTTAAAGGAGTGTGCAATCGCATTGCAATTTGATAAGTACCTGTTTTAGGACATGTGAATTTGTATTCTAATTCGCTGCCATCTCCTAACCAAGGACCAGTATATTCTAAATAAGTCTGGTTAATTGGGTCTGGAGATTCCCCAGGATAAAATAAATACTTGAGATAAGATGCATCAGAAGGAGTTCTAACTGCCCATTTTCCTCCAAAATCTGTATTGGTATCTTCTGCTTCAAAAACAATATAATCAGTACCATATTTTATGTTGTTTTGCGACCAAGAGTTGCCTGTGCAGAATATAATTATAAAAGAAAAAAAGAAAAATTGTGTAATTTTTTTTAACATAATCGTTTAGTTTTTAGTGTTTTTGTAAAGTTTAACATTAAAGTTAGATTTCTGTAAAACAAATGTTCTCTTTAGCAGTACATATAAACTCTAAATGGACTAATTTTGAAATTAATAAACTTGAATTTTTCTTTATTTTTGTATTAGAATTGTATATTTAATGAAATTTGTTGTACACAAGATTAATTTAATTTTTACCTTAGCCTAATGCTGTCTAAAAAAACAAAATATGGAATTAAAGCGCTTTCTTTTTTAGCAAAACAAGAGTGCAATAGTCCTGTGCAAATTGCTACCATTTCTAAGAGCGAAAACATATCTTTAAAATTTTTAGAAAGCATCTTGTTAACGCTTCGTAAAAACGGATTTTTAGGTTCTAAAAAAGGTAAAGGTGGTGGTTATTATTTGTTAAAAGATCCATCAGAAATTCAAATGACAGATGTTATGAGAATTTTAGAAGGGCCAATTGCTATGGTGCCTTGTGTTAGTCTTAATTTTTATGAAAAATGCGAAGATTGTCCTGATGAAAAAACTTGCACCGTCCATAAATTAATGATTCAGGTAAGAGACAATACCTTGCAAATTTTTAGAAATACAACATTGGCAGATTTAACAAATTGTTAATACAAGACTTTTTACTTTTGATGAAATTGCTACAATGAAAAAAAAAATATTATTACTTCTAGTTTTTTTCTTGTCCATTCAACTTTTTTGTCAAGAAGAAAAAAAACAAAAAACGAAATTCACTAATTTTTTAGCCAACTCTTATTACAGTGTAAACTTTGGGGGTATTTTTTATCCTTTTTCTAATGATAATCTAATTGAAGGTTATAAAACAGAAACATTTAGTAAAAACTGGTTTTCTGGCAGATTTATGTTAGGCCACAAAATTACAGATAATTTATCTGCACAATTTGGAACTATGAGACCAGCTGCATGGTTTAAATACGATAATGTAAATAATATAGGCTATGATAGAAGTGTGTGGATTAATGCTTGGTTTTTATCACTTAAAAAAGATTTTTATTTGTCAAACAAAACCTCTTTTTATACAGAAGCAGGCATTGCCAATTTAACCAGATTTGGTTTTTCTATAAATGATGAAATAATTTATAACAATGCACATTATGCAAGTTTAATCTATGGATTTGGATTACAATATAGATTAACAAATAAATGGAGGTTGTCTGCAAACGGAACCTTTTTACCAAAATCTGACAAACAAAATCAGCCTCCAATTTCTCAGTTTTCTTTGGGTTTTGAATACCATTTACAACAAGTAGATGATTCTACTGCAGATCAATATGCCAATAACAATTATTTTTTCCCAAAAAATATTTTGCAATTCAGTTATGGAACTGGGGCTATAGGTTTTGGCGTTAATGAATTTTTTGGAATGAGTATGAAAGTAGGCAATTTCGATAGTTTTGGAATTCCTGTTTTTTGGGTTGGAGAAATAAAAGCAAATCACGCGTTATCAATCACCTACCAAAGGCTAATTTACAGATCAGAAAAAATATTTTCTTTAGATTGGGGAGTCAGTGCAACTTATTTTCAGTCTACAAGAGGTAAAACAGATGTGTTTGCATTTTCAATTTTTCCAGTCTTACGTTTCTATTTGTTAAGAAAAAAAGACTATGATTTTTATACCAATTATTCCATTATTGGTCCTGCTTATATTTCTAAAAGTGATATTGACAATACAAAAACAGGCCCAAAAGCAACCTATCAAGATACTATGGGGTTTGGTGTTTTTTTTGGAAAAAACAGGAAATATAATTTCGAATTACGCATAATGCACTATTCTAATGGTAATATTTTTACTAGAAATGATGGTGTAGCCATTCCACTTCAATTCACTTTTGGTAAAACTTTTTAGTTTTAAAGGGAATTGGTGTTTTTTTAATAACAAACACTACGTTATTTCTTTCACTAAAACCTTTTAGTGGTTATAAATTCTTAATTATTTGCTTTATTTATTATCAATGTATTAAATCATTAGTATTTAAGTAATTTTTATGCGCTAATCACTACTTTTTCTTTGTAAATAACGTATGTTTGCATACCCTACCAATTAAATAGGGTAATGATATTATTAAATTATTATGATTGCAGATCAAATGATTTTTAGCAAAAAGATAGCAAAACAAAGTTTTGAAGAAGATATTGCTTCAGAAAAACCTTTAAGAAGTATAGTAAAAGCATTGAGTTGGAGAGTTGTTGGTACTTTAGACACCCTAATAGTTTCGTACTTTTTAACGGGTAAAATAGCTTTAGCGGCTTCTATAGCATCAGTAGATTTTTTAACAAAATTAGTTTTATACTTCTTCCATGAAAGAATTTGGAATAAAATAAAATGGGGAAAATAATGAGCCTAGATTTAGACAAAATAAACAAAGAATTAAAAGACAAAAGCCCTTCAGAAATTATTTCTTGGGCTATTTCTTTTGCAAAAAATGCAGTAATTACTACCAATTTTAGACCTTATGAAGTTGCAATTTTAAATGCAGTTACAGAAGTAAAAAAAGACATAAAAGTAATTTGGTGCGATACTGGTTATAACACAGTGCAAACCTATAAACACGCAGAAGAAATTATAGAAAAATTAGCCTTAAACATACAATTATACTCACCAAAACAAACAGCTGCTCATAGAAATGTAGTTTTAGGAGTTCCATCAATAGAAGATCCAAAACATGCAATTTTTACAGAGCAAGTAAAACTAGAGCCTTTTGCAAGAGCCATGAAAGAACATCAACCAGATGTTTGGTTTACAAATCTTAGAAAAGGACAAACAGCATTTAGAAATAGTATAGATGTTGTTTCTTTAAGTAAAGATGGTATTGTTAAAGTGAGCCCATTTTATCATTGGTCTGATGAGCAATTAGATGCTTATTTAAAAGAAAAGAATTTACCAAACGAGTTTACCTATTTCGATCCAACAAAAGTAGAAAGTAACCGTGAATGTGGTTTACATATATAAAAAATAAGACATGAGTCAGACAACAATACAAGTAGATGCTTTAGAAAGTGAAGCAATTTATATTTTTAGAGAAGTAGTAGCGCAGTTCGAAAAACCTGTCTTATTATTTTCAGGAGGTAAAGACAGTATTACTTTGGTACGTTTAGCGCAAAAAGCATTTTATCCTGCTAAAATTCCTTTTCCATTAATGCACATAGATACAGGGCATAACTTTCCAGAAACTATTGAGTTTAGAGATCGTTTGGCAAAAGATTTAGGTGTTGAGTTAATTGTAAGAAACGTACAAGATAATATCGATTCTGGTAGAGTTAAAGAAGAAACAGGTAGGTATGCAAGTAGAAATATGTTGCAAACAGAAACTTTATTAGATGCGATAGAAGAATTTGGTTTTGATGCCTGTATAGGAGGTGCAAGAAGAGATGAAGAAAAAGCAAGAGCTAAAGAAAGAATTTTTTCTGTAAGAGATGATTTTGGTCAATGGGATGAAAAAAACCAGCGTCCAGAAGTGTTTGATATGTTAAATGGACGTATTGATTTAGGTCAGAATGTTCGTGTTTTTCCAATCTCTAACTGGACAGAATTAGATGTTTGGTCTTATATAGAACAAGAACAAATCGAAATCCCATCAATATATTTTGCACATAAAAGAAAGGTGTTTGTTAGAGATGGAATGATTTGGTCTGCTGCAGATGATGTTGTTTATAGAGATGAAGAAGAAGAAGTAATAGAAAAAATGGTTCGTTTTAGAACTGTAGGCGATATGAGTTGTACAGCAGCAGTTTTATCGGATGCAGTGGATATTTCTAAGGTAGTAGAAGAAATTAGAGATTCCTCCATATCAGAAAGAGGCGCAAGAATAGATGATAAGCGTTCTGAAGCTGCCATGGAAAAAAGAAAACAACAAGGGTATTTTTAAAAAGTAGCCTTTAGCTATTGGCTTTTAGCCTTTAGTAGAAAATTAAAACGATTACAAATTAAGCTAAAAGCCAAAAGCTAATAGCGAACAGCTAATAAAATGAAAGTATTAAAAATAGCAACAGCAGGTAGTGTAGATGATGGTAAAAGTACCTTAATTGGGCGTATTTTATACGATACCAAATCGCTAACTGACGATAAATTAGAAGCCATAGAAGAAAAAAGTCAGCAAAGAGGTTTCGATTATTTAGATTTTTCTCTGGCCACAGATGGTTTAGTTGCAGAACGTGAACAAGGAATTACCATTGATGTAGCACATATTTATTTTTCAACGCCAAGCAAAAGTTTCATTATTGCAGATACTCCTGGGCATATAGAATATACCAGAAATATGGTTACAGGTGCTTCTACAGCACAAGCTTCAATTGTTTTAATTGATGCAAGAAATGGAGTTGTAGAACAAACGTACAGACACTTTTTCATCAATAATTTATTAAGGATAAAAGATGTTGTAATTGCTGTAAATAAAATGGATTTAGTAGATTTTTCAGAAGAAAAATACAATATCATTAAAGGCGAAATCGAATATTTAGCAAGTAAAAGTGAATATAAAGGTCAGAATTTAACTTTTATTCCTTTATCAGCTTTAAAAGGAGATAATGTTGTAGAAAAATCTGAAAATATGGATTGGTATCAAGGAGAAACCTTAATGCATCATTTAGAAAGATTAGATGCAGAAGATATTAATGATGAGTCTCAAACACGTTTTCCAGTTCAAACTGTAATCAGACCAAAAACAGATGCGTATCACGATTTTAGAGGTTATGCAGGTAAAATTTATGGAGGTGATTTTGAAGTTGGAGACGAAGTAGCAATTTTACCTTCGTTAACAAAATCGAAAATAAAAACCATTAACTTCTTTGATAAAGAATATCAAAAAGCAAAAAGAGGAAGCTCAGTTACCATTACTCTAGAAGATAATGTAAATGTAAGCAGAGGAGATATGTTAGTAAAAATAAATGAGGAGCCACAAATTGCAAAACAATTAGAGGCAACAATTTGTTGGATGGACAAAGAGCCTTTACAAGCATCACAAAAATATTACATTAAACATGGTGTAAATGATGCACAAGCTAAAATTACGCAACTATCAAGTATTATAAAAACTGATTTTTCTGGTATTGAAGAGAATCCATCAGAATTAGAATTAAATCAGATAGGAGATATCCAATTAAAACTAAGCAAACCATTGGCTTTTGATGCGTATAAAAACAACAAATCAAATGGTTCATTCATTTTAATTAATCCAAAGACTAACAATACTGTAGGTGTTGGTTTTATAAAGTAACAGCATTTTTTTTAAGTTTATATAAAATAGATGTAGGAGTGGTTAGATTAAAAATCTACTACTCCTATAGGGAAAAAGGAAAATTATAATTAAACATTCTTACACCCAAGTAAGAGTTCCTCATTTTTTTAAAAAGAGGTTAGTATGGGCATATTATGAGAAGTTTTGAAACAGAAATAGAAAATCCGGTTGTAGAAAAAGATATTATTGAATTAGCAGATAAAATTGCAAAATTCAATAACTTACAAATTGATGAAGAAAAATTTAGAAGTCTTCGTTTAGCCAGAGGAGTTTACGGTCAGCGTCAAGCAGGTGTTCAAATGATTCGTATAAAATTACCTTATGGTAAAGTAAAAAGTAATCAATTACGAAGAATTGCAGAAGTTTCTGATGAATATTCAAGAGGTAGATTACACATCACAACACGTCAAGATATTCAAATTCATTATGTAGATTTAAATAGAACCCCAGAATTGTGGGCAGAATTAGAAAAAGATGAGGTTACTTTACGTGAAGCTTGTGGTAATGTGGTTAGAAATGTAACTGCTTCAGAAACTGCTGGTATAGACGTAAACGAACCTTTTGATGTTTCTCCTTACGCAGACGCTTTGTATAAATTCTTTTTACGTAACCCAATTTGTCAAGAAATGGGGCGTAAATTTAAAGTTTCTTTTTCTTCTACGGATGAAGATACAGGTTTATCTTATTTACACGATTTAGGTTTTATCGCAAAAATACAAGATGGAGTAAGAGGTTTTAAAGTGATGGTTGCTGGTGGTTTAGGTTCTCAGCCAAGACATGCAGAGGTATTGTATAATTTTTTACCTTCGGATAAAATTATTCCAGTAATGGAGGGTGTTTTAAGAATTTTTGATAGATATGGTGAACGTAAAAGTAGAGCCAAAGCTAGAATGAAATTCTTGCTAAAAGATATTGGTTTAGAGGCTTTTAGAGATTTAATAGCCAAAGAACAAAAAGCAATTGAATTTAAAACGGTTGCCATAAATGCAGATGCTTATGTTGCTTCAACTCCAGTTTCTGTTGATGTTCCTCAGGTTGAAATTAAAAACAAAGAAGCTTTTAATTTATGGAAATCGACCAACTTAATTCCGCAAAAACAAGAAGGTTATGTTGCAATCGGAATTAAAGTTTTATTAGGCGATTTTTACACAGACAAAGCAAGATTATTAGCAGATTTAGTTGATGAATATGCAGCAGGAGAAATCCGTTTAACTTTACGTCAGAATATTGTAATTCCTTTTGTAAAAGAAGATTTAGTCCCTTATTTTTATCAAGAATTAGAAAAATTAGGTTTTGTAGAAGCAGGATATAACAAAGCAGTAGATATTACAGCTTGTCCAGGTACAGATACCTGTAATTTGGGTATTGCAAGTAGTACAGGAATTGCAGAAGAGTTAGAAAGAGTTATTGCAGCAGAATATCCTCAGTATTTAAAAAATGAAGATTTAATCATTAAAATTAGTGGATGTATGAATGCTTGTGGGCAACATAACATGGCTAATATTGGTTTTCAGGGGATGACAGTAAGAACGCCAGATAAATTAGTTGCACCAGCCTTACAGGTATTATTAGGTGGTGGTAATTTAGGTGATGGTAATGGAATTTTTGCAGACAAAGTGGTAAAAGTACCAAGTAGAAGAGGACCTGAAGCTTTGCGCAGAATTTTAAATGATTTCGAAGCAAATGCAAACGGAAAACAGTTTGTTGAGTATTATAAAGAAAAAGGAGAAAAATATTTCTATAATTTCTTAAACGATTTGCAAGATGTTACCAATTTAACCCAAGAAGATTTTATTGATTGGGGAGAATCTGAAAAGTATGTAAAAGAAATCGGAATAGGAGAATGTGCAGGTGTTGTTATCGATTTAATTGCTACTTTATTTTTGGAAAGTGAAGAAAAAATAGAGAATGCTAAAGAAGCTTTAGAAAACGGAGTATATTCAGGTTCAATTTACTATACATATCAATCAATTGTAAATTCGGCAAAAGCATCTTTATTAGCAGAAAATAAGAAAACAAATACGCATGCAAGTATTATTGCTCAATTCGATGAATTGTTTGTAGCATCTGGTAAAATTGATTTAGGTACATCTTTTTCAGAATTGATCTATCAAATTAATAAATTTGCACCAACCAAAGAGTTTGCAGAAAAATATATCAATGATGCAACTTTATTTTTGCAAAAAGTAAGAGCTTTTAGAGCAGCAGAAACTACAATTGCACAGTAAATAGTAAAAAGAAAAAAATGAGTTTTAAAACACCAAAATTAACAGTTGTAGGGGCTGGGCCTGGAGACATAGATTTAATTACTGTTAAAGCAATTAAGGTTTTAAAAACGGCAGATGTAGTGTTATATGATGCTTTGGTAAACGAAGAATTATTAGACTATATAAACCCAGATGCAGAACAAATATTTGTGGGCAAACGTAGAGGTTGTTATCGTTATCAACAAGAACAAATTAACGAACTCATTGTAGAAAGAGCAAAAGCTTTTGGTCATGTGGTTCGCTTAAAAGGCGGAGATCCTTTTATTTTTGGTAGAGGTGCAGAAGAAATGGAATATGCTGCAAATTTCGGAATAGAAGTGGCAATGGTTCCAGGTATTTCATCATCTATGGCAGTAGCTGCAAATCAAAATATACCAGTTACTAAAAGAGGAAGTTCAGAAAGTTTTTGGGTAATTACAGGCACAACAAAAGACCACAAAATATCTGAAGATATAAAATTGGCAGCAAAATCCAATGCTACAGTTGTGGTGTTAATGGGGATGAGCAAATTGCCTCAAATTGTAAATTTATTTCAGGCTGAAAGTAAAAATGATTTGCCAGTGGCTATTATTCAAAATGGGACAAGACCAGACGAAAAAATCGGAATTGGAACTGTAGATACCATAGAAGATATTGTTGCAGAAAAAGGATTAAAAAATCCTGCAATTATTGTGTTAGGAGAAGTTGTAAAGCACAGAGCAATAATGACTTCTTTTGTAAAAGAAGCAATAAGTAAATAGTGAAAGTACTAGAAAAAAATAGAAGTTCAGAGAATCAAATTCCCCCTTTGGGGGATAAAAAGGAGATGGAAAGAAATAATTTATATCCTATTTTTTTAAAAACCAAAAACTTACAAGTATTAATTGTTGGTGGTGGTTTTGTGGCAGAAGAAAAATTAACCTTTTTATTAAAATCGAGTCCAGATGCTAATGTAACAATTGTATCACCCATATTTCGAGAAGGTACCGTAAATTTGTCAAAAAAAGGAAATGTACAATTAGTTCATAAAAAATATCATAAAAAATATTTAAAAGGGAAACACATTGTTGTGGCAACAACAGATGTTCCTAAAATTAACGAAACAGTGTACAGCCATTGTAGAAAAAGAAGTATTTTAGTTAATGTTGCTGATAATCCACCATATTGCGATTTTTATATGGGCGGAATTGTAACCAAAGGAAACGTAAAAGTGGCAATTTCAACAAACGGAAAATCGCCAACAACAGCTAAAAGATTACGTCAATTTTTCGAAGAAGTAATTCCAGAAAATATTGATGATTTAGTGAAAAATTTAAACGAGTATAGAAAAACTATCAAAGGAGACTTTGAAGAAAAAGTAGAAAAGCTAAACGAATTCACAAAAAGTTTAGTAGAAAAAAAGTAGAAAGATTGAGACCTTTCAGGTTTTAAAATCCTGAAAGGTCTACAAAAAGTAGATTATGATACAAACAGATATACTAATTATCGGAGCAGGACCAACAGGATTATTTACAATTTTCGAAGCAGGTTTATTAAAATTAAAATGTCATTTAATAGATGCTTTACCACAACCAGGTGGTCAATGTTCAGAAATTTATCCTAAGAAACCAATTTATGATATTCCTGCTTATCCAGAAATTTTAGCAGGCGATTTAACAGACAAATTGTTAGAACAAACTAAACAATTCGAGCCTGGTTTTACTTTAGGAGAAAGAGCAGAAACAATAGACAAACAAGAAGATGGTACTTTTATTGTAACCACAAATAAAGGAACAAAACACCATGCAAAAGTTGTTGCAATTGCAGGTGGTTTAGGTTCTTTTGAGCCAAGAAAACCATTAATAGAAAATTTAGCAAAGTACGAAGACAATGGTGTAGAATACATTATTAAAGAACCCGAATTGTACAGAGATAAAAAAGTAGTAATTTCTGGTGGTGGAGATTCTGCTTTAGATTGGGCAATTTTCTTGTCAGATGTAGCATCAGAAGTAACACTAATTCATAGAAGAAACGAATTTAGAGGCGCTTTAGATTCTGTAGAAAAAGCACAAGAATTAAAAAATCTAGGTAAAATTAACATCATCACTCCTGCTGAAGTAAAAGGAATTATTGGCGATGATAAAGTTACAGGTGTTGTTGTAGAGAAAAAAGGAGAAGATGCAATAATTATAGACACAGATCACTTTATTCCACTATTTGGGTTATCACCAAAATTAGGTCCAATTGCAAACTGGGGCTTAGAAATCGAAAAAAATGCCATCAAAGTAAATAACGCTTTAGATTACCAAACAAATATTCCAGGTATCTATGCAATCGGAGATGTAAATACATATCCAGGAAAATTAAAATTAATTCTTTGTGGTTTTCACGAAGCAACTTTAATGTGTCAAAGTGCATATAAAAGAATTTTTCCAGATAAAAAATATGTAATGAAATACACAACAGTTGGGGGTGTGCAAGGTTTTGATGGTACTAAAAAAGAAGCGCCAAAAGCAGTTGTAAAAGCAATAGAATAAATTTTTTGGTAAGGTTTAACGTATTTTATCAACAAAGTTTATAAGAAGCTATTTCCAGCTTTCCACTATATCTTTTTATGCTGATGGTATATCAGCATTTTTTTAGATTTTTTTGGATTGGGATATCACATAAAAAATGAAAAGAATTTTTGCATAAAAAGGATGCCGTTTCAATCTGGGCTAAACCAGTTTAAAAAACAATTGATTTCTTTTCAGCAAAAAGCAAATTTAAAAGCAAAATTGCCTTACAGTTTTTAAAATAAGTAAGGATTTAAACCATCCAAATTCCTTAATTTTGGTTTTTGGAAAAATAAAAAAAATGAGTGTAGATATCAACATAAAAATAACCGACAGAAATGGTGAAACTCATCAAGTAGTTGCACCTACAGATATGGCAATGAATTTGATGGAGGTTGTTCGTTCTTACGAACTTGCAGAAGAAGGAACTATTGGTATATGTGGTGGAATGGCAATGTGTGCTTCTTGTCAGTGTTATGTAAAATCAGATCACGAATTGCCGGAAATGACAGATGATGAAGACGCAATGTTAGCAGAAGCATTTCACGTAGAAGATAACAGCAGGTTAGGTTGTCAAATACAAATGACACCAGATTTAGAAGGTTTAGAAGTAGAGTTAGCACCCGAAAGTTAAAATTTTAAATGAAACAATCAGAACAAATAAAAACAACAGAACAATTAATTGATTTTAAAAACTACAGCATGTGTTTAAGAGATGCAGTTGAGGTTTTTACAAAACAATTAATTAATAATTTGTTCGATACAAATCATTTAGCAAAAAGTGGTGCAGATACTAGAAATAAATTTCTTCAAATCTTAACAAGACTTTCTGTAGAAAATGGCGAACAATTGTGGGCAGATTATAAAAGTTCTTTTGCAGAAATTAGGCTAAAATTAGATTTGGATGCAATAGCAGCAGAAAAAAACGATCCAGCTTGTAAAAGTTTAGAAGAAGTATATTTAGCTTATCCAGGTTTTTATGCGATAGCTGTACATCGTTTAAGCCATCAATTATTAAAATTAAATGTACCAGTGCTGCCAAGAATGATGAGCGAATATGCACATAGCACAACAGGTACAGATATTCATCCAGGAGCAGAAATAGGCAATTCTTTTTTTATAGATCATGCCACAGGAATTGTAATCGGAGAAACCACTATTATCAAAGACAACGTTCAAATTTTTCAAGGAGTTACTTTAGGAGGTATTCAAGTTAAAAAAAGTTTGGCATCAACAAAAAGACATCCAACCATAGAAAGTGGAGTAGTAATTTATGCTAACGCAACTATTTTAGGAGGCGATGTTGTTATTGGCGCAAATTCTGTTATTGGCGCAAATGTTTGTGTTACAGAATCAATTTTAGAAAATTCTGTAGTAACTGTAGAATCAGAAAATAATATTTTTCAAAAAAGAAATTAAACAATGCAAACTAAAAGTATCATAGATTTTGTAGGAAATACACCTTTGGTGGAAGCTCAAAACATTTTTAAAAAAGAGGGAGTTACTTTATTGTTAAAATTAGAAGGTAATAACCCAGGAGGAAGTGTAAAAGATAGAGCTGCTTATTATATGATTTCTGAAGCTATAAAAAGAAAAAATATAAAAAAGGGAGATACTTTAGTAGAAGCCACAAGTGGAAATACAGGTATTGCTTTAGCGTTAATGGCAAAAGTATTGGGAGTAAATATGGTAATTACAATGCCAGAAAACTCAACCATAGAAAGAGTAAAAACAATGCGTGCTTATGGTGCAAAGGTAATCTTAACGCCTGCAGAAAAAGGTATGGAAGGTGCAATTGACCATGCCTTAAAATTAAAATACAAAAAAGGATATTTTAGATTAAATCAATTCGATAATTTCGATAATCCAAAAGCGCATTACAAAACTACAGGTCCAGAAATTTGGAGAGATACAGAAGGTCAAGTTACTCATTTTGTCTCAGCAATGGGTACAACAGGTACTATTACTGGTGTGTCAGATTATTTAAAAGGTAAGAATGAAAATATTCAAATTATTGGAGCTCAACCTAAAGATGGTGCAAAAATTCCAGGAATTAGAAAATGGCCAGAAGAGTATTTACCAGCTATTTTTAATTTAAATAAAATAGATCAAGTATTAGAAGTAGGTGAAGAAGAAGCCAAAGAAATGACCATTCGTTTGGCAAAAGAAGAAGGTATTTTTTCAGGAATGAGTAGTGGTGGTTCTGTAGCAACAGCAATAAAAGTAGCAAACGCTATAGATAAAGGAGTGGTTGTAGCTATTATTTGCGATAGAGGAGACAGGTACTTATCATCAGACATCTTCGAATAATCTCTTTTTACATCAATTGTAAACTAAGAAAGATATTTATCAAAAAAACAAAAAAAAGTTCGTTACTTTGTTGCGAATTTAGTTCATAAACTTATTAATACGTTATCACGAAAGGCAGAGGGATTAGACCCAATGAAGCTTTGGCAACCCTTACTTTGAAATAAATACAAAGTAAAGAAGGTGCTACATTCTACGAATGTATACTGAAATTAATCAGTTATTCAGAAGTTCATAAACTTCTAACATTCGAAAGATAACAGCGAAAATTACAACTTTCCTGATGACATATGATAGAATAATAAAATATGTCAGACATATACAAAGCTTTACAAGAAAGAATTTTAGTTTTAGATGGTGCAATGGGTACCATGCTACAAGCCTATAAATTTACAGAAGAAGATTTTAGAGGAGAACGCTTTAAAGATTACCCAACTCCATTGCAAGGTAATAACGATTTGTTGTCTATTACACAACCAGAAGCTATAAAAACCATTCACGGAAAATATTTTGAAGCGGGTGCAGATATTATAGAAACCAATACCTTTTCTGGTACTACAATTGCAATGGCAGATTATCAAATGGAAGATTTAGTGTACGAGCTAAATTATCAATCTGCCAAAATAGCCAAAGAAGTTGCAGATGAATTTACGGCTAATGAACCACACAAACCACGTTTTGTAGCAGGTTCCATTGGACCAACAAACAGAACAGCAAGCATGTCTCCAGATGTAAACGATCCTGGTTATAGAGCTGTAACTTTCGATGAATTAAGAATTGCTTACAAACAGCAAGCAGAAGCGTTGTTAGATGGTGGTGCAGATCTATTATTAGTAGAAACTGTTTTTGATACTTTAAACGCAAAAGCAGCATTATTTGCAATAGAACAAGTAAAAGAAGAAAGAAATATCGAAGTTCCTGTAATGCTTTCGGGTACAATTACAGATGCTTCTGGTAGAACTTTATCTGGGCAAACAGCAGAAGCATTTTTAATCTCTGTTTCTCATATTCCTCTACTTTCAGTAGGATTTAACTGTGCTTTAGGAGCCAATTTATTACAACCACATTTAGAGGCAATTGCCAATAAAACTGATTTTGCTATTTCAGCACATCCAAATGCAGGTTTACCCAATGCGTTTGGTGAGTATGATGAAACTCCTGAAGAAATGGGAGAGCAGATTGAAGAATATTTAAAGAAAAATTTAATTAATATTATTGGTGGATGTTGTGGTACATCTCCAGAACACATTAGAGTTATTGCAAATATTGCTGCAAAATATAAACCAAGAGCCCATCCCTCAATCCCTTCCCAAAGGGAAGGGAAGTTAGTTTAAGTTTTTTTAGAACTAACCGAATGTTATTTAATTAAGTTTTTCTTAACGAGTAAAAGTTTAAGAATAAAAATCAAAACAAAAAAGCACTTCTTCTTAGAATGAGCGATAAAGATATAAATAAGAAATTACCAAAAGCCTCTTCCCTTTGGGGAGAGGTTGGAGAGGGGCGTAAATATATGCGTCTTTCTGGCTTAGAACCATTAATTCTAAACGAAAACAGCAATTTTATCAATGTTGGAGAACGTACAAATGTGGCTGGTTCACGTAAGTTTTTGCGTTTAATTAAAGAAGAAAAGTTTGATGAAGCTTTAGAAGTTGCACGTCATCAAGTAGATGGTGGTGCGCAAATTGTCGACATTAATATGGACGATGGTTTAATTGATGGAAAAGAAGCAATGGTTCGTTTTCTAAATTTAATTGCTGCAGAACCAGATATTTGTAGAGTGCCAATGATGATTGATAGTTCTAAATGGGAAATCATAGAAGCTGGTTTGCAAGTAGTTCAAGGTAAATGTGTCGTAAACTCGATTTCATTAAAAGAAGGTGAAGAAAAATTTATTTGGGAAGCCACGCAAATAAAACGCTATGGAGCTGCTGTAATTGTAATGGCTTTTGATGAAGTTGGTCAAGCAGATAATTACGAACGTAGAATAGAAATAGCAAAACGTTCTTATGATATTTTGGTTAACAAAGTCAACTTTCCTAGTGAAGATATCATTTTCGATTTAAACATTTTTCCAGTAGCAACAGGAATGGATGAGCATCGAAGAAATGCTATCGATTTTATAGAAGCTACAAGATGGGTGCGTCAAAATTTACCTAATGTTTCTGTAAGTGGTGGTGTCTCTAATGTGTCTTTTTCTTTTAGAGGTAACAACACAGTTCGTGAGGCAATGCACTCTGTTTTCTTGTATTATGCCATTCAAGCTGGTATGAATATGGGAATTGTAAATCCTGCTATGTTAGAGGTATATGATGATATTCCTAAAGATTTATTAGAGCATATAGAAGATGTAATTCTAGATAGAAGAAATGATGCAACTGAGCGTTTGTTAGATTTTGCAGATACTGTAAAAGGAACCACAAAAGAAAAAACAGTTGATTTATCTTGGAGAGAAAATCCGCTACAAGACAGAATTACGCACGCTTTGGTAAAAGGAATTGATGCTTTTATTATCGAAGATGTAGAGCAAGCAAGACAAGAAGCTAATGCGCCAATAGAAGTCATAGAAGGTCATTTAATGATTGGTATGAACGTAGTTGGAGATTTATTTGGAGCAGGAAAAATGTTTTTGCCTCAAGTTGTAAAATCTGCACGTGTCATGAAAAAAGCGGTTGGTTATTTAAATCCGTTTATAGAAGCTGCAAAATCAGATAAATCAGAACCTGTTGGTAAAATTTTAATGGCAACTGTTAAGGGTGATGTTCATGATATTGGTAAAAATATCGTAAGTGTGGTTTTGGCCTGTAACAACTACGAAATTGTTGATTTAGGAGTAATGGTGCCTCCAGAAAAAATCATTCAAACTGCTATTGATGAAAGAGTTGATGCAATTGGTTTAAGCGGATTAATTACACCTTCTTTAGATGAAATGGTGTATTTGGCCAAAGAAATGCAGCGTCAAAATTTTGAGTTGCCCTTGTTAATAGGTGGTGCAACAACTTCTAAAGCGCATACGGCTGTTAAAATAGATACGCAATATAAAAATGCGGTTGTTCATGTAAATGATGCATCTAGAGCTGTAACTGTTGTTGGTGATTTGCTAAATAAGAAAACCAATAATGATTACGTTGCAAAACTGAAAAAAGATTATGACGAATTCAGAACCAAGTTTTTAAAACGTGGTAAAGAAAAATCTTATATTTCTATTGATGAAGCTCGCAAACGCAAATACAAAATCGATTGGGAAACCTCAGAAATAGTAAAACCAAATCAATTAGGAATTCAGACTTTAGAACAATTAAGTTTAAAAGAATTGGTTCCATTTATCGATTGGAGTCCGTTTTTTAGAAGTTGGGATTTACATGGAAAATTCCCAGCCATTTTAACGGATAAAGTAGTTGGCGAACAAGCTTCAATCATGTATAAAGAAGCGCAAGTTATGATTGATGAAATCATTGCAAAGCAACTTTTAAAACCAAAAGCAATTTTCGGTTTGTTCGAGGCAAATGCTATTAATGAAGATGATATTGAAGTTTCTCTGAAGCCAAATAGAAGCAAAAATGTCATTTCGAGCGCAGTCGAGAAATCTAATAAAGTAGTGTTTAGAACCTTGCGTCAACAATTAAAAAAACGAGAAGGAATTCCAAATTTAGCTCTAGCCGATTTTATTGCGCCAAAAGAAACTAAAAAAACAGATTATATTGGTGCTTTTTGTGTGGGTATTTTTGGAGCACAAGAGTTAGCAGACAGTTATAAAGCTAAAGAAGACGATTATAATGCAATTATGGCGCAAGCTATTGCAGATCGTTTTGCAGAAGCTTTTGCAGAATATTTGCACAAACAAATTAGAACAAAACATTGGGGGTATGCTGTAGATGAAGAATTGACCAATGACGATTTAATCAAAGAAAGTTACAAAGGGATTCGTCCTGCTCCAGGTTATCCTGCTTGTCCAGATCATTTAGAAAAAGAAACCATTTGGAGTTTGTTAGATGTAGAAAATAAAATAGGAGTTAAGCTTACAGAAAGTTTGGCAATGTGGCCAGCAGCAGCAGTTTCTGGATATTATTTTGCCAATAAAGAAGCTAAATATTTTGGTTTGGGTAAAATTACTGATGATCAAGTTACAGATTATGCAGAAAGAAAAGGAATACCAAAAGAGAAAGCTAGAAAATGGTTGCATCCTAATCTTACAGAATAATAGTTTTTTAGACCTCACAGGTTTTAAAAACCTGTGAGGTCTGTTCAGATAAACTATCCTGCAAGGTTTTAAAACCTTTTAGGTATAAAAATAAATTGATAAAAAGAAAAATGACGAAGTAATCTTCAATTAAATTACGGATTGCTTCACTAAGTTCGCAATAACGTTGGCAAACAAGTTGCGTTAGCGATTGAAATGGCATCCTTTTTGGCTGTCAGTTCGAGTGAATTTTGAGGAACGAAAAATTTGTATCGAGAACAAAGCAAAAAAGATATAATGGAAAGTGCGACCTGAAAGGAAACGCCCAAAAAATAAGTTTAGTGTAAAAAGTTTAGGGTTATAAAACCAAAAACGAAAAACCAAAAACGAACAACTAATTAAAATGAAAATTACAGATCACATTAAAAACGCAAACGGAAAAACCTTGTTTTCTTTTGAAATTATTCCGCCCAAAAAAGGAAATAATATTCAAGATTTATACAATAATATAGATCCTTTAATGGAATTTAATCCGCCTTTTATAGACGTAACAACATCTAGAGAAGAGTATGTATATATAGAAAAAGATGGATTGTTAGATCGAAAAATTACCAGAATGCGTCCTGGAACTGTAGGTATTTGTGCAGCCATAAAGCATAAATACGATGTAGATACTGTACCTCATGTTTTGTGTGGAGGTTTTACAAAAGAAGAAACAGAATATGTTTTGGTAGATTGCCATTATTTAGGGATTGATAATGTGATGGCCTTAAGAGGTGATGCCATGAGTCATCAAAAATATTTTAAACCAAATGAAGGTGGTAATCATTTTGCCAAAGATTTGGTAGAACAAATTCAAAATTTGAATGATGGTAAATATTTACACGATGTTGTAGAAACAAATAATTGCTCAGATTTTTGTATTGGTGTGGCTGGGTATCCAGAAAAACATTTAGAAGCCCCTTCTTTGCAAACCGATTTAAAACGTTTAAAAGAAAAAGTAGATGCAGGTGCAGATTACGTGGTTACACAGATGTTTTTCGACAATCAAAAGTATTTTGCCTTTGTAGATGCTGCAAAAAAAGCAGGAATTAACGTGCCAATAATTCCAGGAATTAAACCGATTGCTGTAAAACGTCATTTGCAATTGTTGCCACAAGTTTTTAGAATTGATATTCCTGAAACATTAATTACAGAAGTAGAAAAATGTAAAACAAATAAAGACGTTCGTCAAGTAGGTATTGAGTTTGCCATTCAACAATCTAAAGAATTATTAGCAGCAGGTGTACCTGTATTGCATTACTATTCTATGGGTAAAAGCGATAATATTCAGGCAATTGCAGCTGAGTTGTTTTAATCTGTTTTTGGGGTTCATCTACTTAATTTCTATGTTATAAATTTATATGCAAAGTTGTTAGCATAAACACAATTGATACACAAATAGTAAAAAGCGATTTTTTTGAAAACCGTAAAGTAAATAAAATGATTACTTTTGTATATCAAAATTAAAATAATAATAAAAAAAAATATAAAGAATATGGCATTAGAAATAACAGATGCAACTTTTGATGAAGTAGTATTACAGTCAGACAAACCAGTATTAGTAGATTTTTGGGCAGCTTGGTGTGGGCCATGTAGAATGGTTGGACCAATTGTTGATGAAATTCACGCAGAATACGAAGGTAAAGCTGTAGTGGGTAAAGTTGATGTTGATGCTAATCAAGAATTTGCCGCAAAATATGGTGTAAGAAACATACCTACTGTTTTAATCTTTAAAAACGGAGAAGTTGTAGATAAGCAAGTTGGTGTAGCACCTAAAAACGTATATACAAGTAAAATTGATGCTGCTATTTAGTGGTATTCTATTTATAATAACATAAAGGTTTGGCTAACGTCAAACCTTTTTTTATTTTAGAACTTTATACTTTAAGTTGCAAAAACTATGTTGCTATGTGGTAAATCCAAAATTAATTTTAATGAATAAATCCATCTTTTTTTTGTGCTTTCTTTTCATTGTTTCATGCAATAAATTTCAAGACAGTTCAAAGTCTACCATAGAAACAGGAATCTCTCTAGAACTAGCAAAATACAGAAAACAGCAAATTTCTAATGTTGTGTATAGTTTGCATTTTAAAATACCAAAACTTAAAGAAACTGCAATAGCCTCTAGATTAGAAATGCTGTTTACAGTTCATGATTTAAAAGAAAACCTTTTATTAGATTTTAACGAAGAAGCGTCTAGTTTAAAAACTTTGCTGGTTAACGGAAAAGAAGTTGAAATAAATGCTTTTAATGAGCATATTATTATCGATAAAAAAGATTTAGTTTTAGGCGATAATTCTCTTGAAATTACTTTTAATGCAGGAGAAAAGTCTCTAAATCGAAATAAAGAATTTTTATACACACTTTTAGTGCCTGATAGAGCAAGCACATTGTTTCCTTGTTTGGATCAACCAGATTTAAAAGCAAAATATAACTTAAAAATAACGGCGCCTAAAGACTGGAAAGTTTTAACAGGTGCTTTTGAACAAAATGCGATAGATATAGGGGAGTTTACAGAACATACTTTTGCTACTTCTGATAAAATGAGCAGCTACTTGTTTTCTTTTGTGGCAGGTAAATTTACAGAAGAAACCAAGAATCCTGGTGCTTTTGATATGCGTTTTTTATATAGAGAAAACAATCAAGAAAAAATAGACGAAAGTGTAGATAGAGTGTATAAAATTCATCAAAATGCAATCGATTTTTTAGAGGAATATACAGATGTAAAATTCCCATTTCAAAAAATGGATTTTGCTGCAATTCCGCCTTTTCAATATGGAGGGATGGAACATGTAGGTGCAATTCAGTACAGACAATCTTCATTGTTTTTAGATAAAAATGCAACTCAAAATCAAAAGTTAAGAAGAGCAAAATTAATTGCGCACGAAACATCCCACATGTGGTTTGGAGATTTGGTTACCATGCGTTGGTTTAACGATGTTTGGATGAAAGAAGTTTTTGCCAATTTTATGGCAGATAAAATTGTAAATCCTGTTTATCCAGAAATCAATCATAGCTTAAGTTTTATGATGTCTCATTATCCAAGTGCGTATTCAGAAGATAGAACAAAAGGTACAAATCCTATTCGCCAAAAATTAGACAATCTTAAAAATGCAGGTTCTTTGTATGGCAGAATTATTTACAATAAAGCACCAATAATGATGCGTCAGTTAGAGAATTTATTGGGTAAAGACGCTTTTCAAGAAGGGATTAAAGAATACATAAAAACCTATAAAAATTCGAATGCAGATTGGGAAGAATTGGTTACCATCTTAGATAAAAAATCAACTATTGATGTAAAAACATGGTCTGATGTTTGGGTAAATTCTTCAGGTAGACCCATTTTTACAGAAGAAATTGAATACAATTCTAGAGGAAATGTAACCAAGTTTGTGTTGCATCAACAAGCAGAAGATGGTTCAGATAAAATATGGACTCAATCTTTTAAAGTGCAATTAAAAGATGGTAGAGGGTTTGTAAAAAATATCGATATAAAAAATATGGGCAAGTCTTTCGATTTAACAGAGGCTGTAAAAGGTTTTAAACCAGGACAAATTTTATACAATACAAACGGATTTGGTTATGGAGTTTTTCCAATTTATAAAGATGAAGTTTATACCTACAAAGATCTTAAAGACGAGGTTTCTAGAGGATATCAATTCATTAATTTGTACGAAAACATGTTAATTGGAGAAATAGAGCCAATAGAAGTCTATAAATTTTATTTAGAGGATGTTAGAATAGAGGAAAATGAACTAATTTTAGGATACATTACCAGTAGTTTAAACACCATTTTTTGGAAATTCTTGAACGAGAAACAAAGGGAAGATTGGTTGCCAATTACAGAAAAAGTTTTAAAGGAAGTATTATCTAAAAACAAGCCTAAAAACATCAAAAAAACTGTGTATACATTACTATCTCAAATCGGTTATAATAGTTCTTCTCAAAAAACATTATATGCACTTTGGAGTAAAAAAGGTGAAGTAAAAAATCTTTATTTAAATGAAAATGATTACACTGCTTTAGCAATGAAATTAGCCATTTACAAGCACCCGAAATCAAAAGAAATCTTAGAAGAACAATTGATAAGAATATCGAACCCAGATAGAGCAAAACGTTTTAGTTGGCTTTTACCTTCTTTGGCGCCAAAATCTACTGATAGAGATCTTTTTATGGAATCTTTGCTATTAAAAGAAAATAGAGAAAACGAATCTTGGGTGCTTGCCGCTTTAAATAATATTCATCATCCTTTAAGGCAAACATCGGCATCTAAACATTTAAGGCCAATGTTGGCAAAATTAGAAGAAGTGCAACTTACAGGCGATATTTTCTTTCCAAAAAGATGGTTGACTTCTTCATTTGGGCATTATTCATCAATAGAAGCAATTGAAATTGTAGAAGAATTTAGGGCAGCAAATCCTAATTATAATCCTGTATTAATCAATAAATTGTTGCAAAGTACAGACGATAGTTTTAAGGCAGAAAAAATTAGAAAAGTAGAATGAAGCTATCAGAAGTAAAATCATCAGAAATTAAAAGCCTAGACCTGTTAGCCAAACAAGTTGTAGAAGGTTTTATCACTGGTATTCATAAGAGTCCGTTTCACGGATTTTCTGTAGAGTTTTCTGAGCATAAATTATACAACAAAGGAGAAAGTACACGTCATATAGACTGGAAATTATTTGCAAAAACAGAAAAACTTTACACCAAAAAATACGAAGAAGAAACCAATTTAAGATGCCATATTATTATTGATAATTCTGCTTCTATGCATTATCCAATAGTAAAAAAGCAAAACATTAATCAACTAAACAAAGTTGGTTTTTCGGCAATTGCAGCAGCATCTTTAATAGAAATTTTAAAACGACAAAGAGATGCAGTGGGTTTAAGCATTTATTCTGATAAATACGAATATTACGCGCCAGAAAAGGGTAGCGAACGACATCGAAAAATGCTCATTCATCAATTAGAGCAATTATTGGTCGCTAATTCTACAGCAACTACAGAAACCTATCTGTTTTTGCATGAAATTGCAGAAAAGATTCACAGAAGGTCTTTAATTTTTTTATTTACGGATATGTTTCAGACCACAAAAGAAGACGAAGCCCTTTTTGATGCATTAAGACACCTAAAATACAATAAACATGAAGTAGTTTTGTTTCATACGTTTGATGAAAAAACAGAAATCGGATTTAATTTTGATAATGCACCAAAGAAATTTGTTGACGTAGAAACTGGGGAAGTAATTAATGTTTTTACAGAGAATGTTCAAGAAAAATATAACGAATTGGCGTTAAAGTATTTTAGTGATTTGAAAAATAAGTGTTTACAATATAAGATTGATTATGTTCCTGTAGATATTAATAAAGGATACAATGATATTTTAACAGCATATTTGTTACAAAGAAAAAAAAAATAATTTTTTTTCTGTTTTATGTTTGCAGATATTAAAAACTGTATTATATTTGCAACCGCTAAAAGCAACGGTCTGGTAGTTCAGCTGGTTAGAATACCTGCCTGTCACGCAGGGGGTCGCGGGTTCGAGTCCCGTCCAGACCGCTTTTTAAAGAGTAAATCAAAGTAATTTGATGAAAGCCCCACTAAAATGGGGCTTTTTTATTTTCTACAGTTTCCATTTCTTTACATTTCATCCTATTAATAGTGTCTTAATCGGAGGATTTTTTTCGGATCAATACCAAAAGTTGTGGGATTGATCCTATTTAACAATTAAACGATACACCTAATTATTGATGTATCGTTTAGTTTAGTTAAAAATATTAAAAGGGGATATTATTTTATAACCTTAGAAAAATAGGTTTGATTAGTTTTAGTATCAACAACCTTTATTATGTAAATACCATTTGAAAAATCACTAAAATCAATATCTTTAGAGTTTGTAGTTAAGATTTTTTTTCCACTTAAATCATATACAGATGTCATAGCCTGTCCTGAATAGTTGATATTTAAATTATTTACAATAGGATTTGGGTAGACAGACACTTTATCAGAATTGTTAAGATTATTAGATGTTAAAGTTGTTCCATCATCTGCCAAACTTAATAAAGTGTTCTTTGTTAGTAATTTAACATTATCATTGTTTCCTGTTCCTGGAGCATACCAATCATAAACACCAGATCCGTACCAGACAATTGTTCCAAGACCTGAAGTTCTAGGGTTAAATTGTGCGCCTTGTATTTCGTTTCCATCACAATTGTCTAGTAATATTTCAGCGTTTAAAATATTTTCAAATTCAGTTCTACGATCAGCAATGGTTCCACCAATATCATCATAAATTCTTCCAAAATCTAAATTATATTGGCATGCACGGTTTTTCTTTTCAGTGTCAGCTGATAAAAATTCAATAGATTGTGTAGAAAAAGAACAGGTAGCTGTAGTTGTTGTGATGCCTGAAATATAAGAACTAGAAGAATTACCACTCCAGTTAGTGTTCCAAGCACCAGCAGTATTCGCAGCATTTACTGTAACATCTCCAAAAGTTTGATTAGGTCTATATTCCCAAGGATTAGTTAAACCATCAAAAGCACCAATAACTTCTAAAGCTTTACCTGCATAGTTTCCTAAAAAAATGTTTCCTCCGGCTTCATAGAAAGAGCGAATACTACTAATAAAAGCATCTTCTAAAGCTATACAAGCAGCATCACCACCATTCCATTCAAAACCAGTTTCTTTAATTACACAGTGTCTTGTAACACCATCTCCTTCAGTAACTCCTCTAGGCCATTCATTTAAACGTTCTGGGTAAGTTGCACCATCACTTTGTATCCAAATAGCATCATAGCTACTGATATCAGCACCTTCAGCTACATCTTGAAATGAAAAATAGGTTCCACTAATATCTGCTTGAGACGGAATAAAAACATCCATAAACCATACAGCAGCTGCTCTATCATCATCATAAGTGAATCCATCAGCAGCAGCAGAAATATTATCATTATAAGTAGGAGCTTGACCTAAAAAGGCGATACTCTTAGTTTGTGCTTTCAAATTGTAGCATTGTAATAAGAAAAAGACAGCTATTAATTTTAAAGTAATTTTTTTCATTTTAGAATAATTTAAAGTTTATTAATAATAGTTTTTACTGTTTTCTAAATTATTTACAAATAAGTGATTATTGTTTAGTGTTTGTATCAAACTAATAAGGATTTGATAAGTAGTTCAATGAGAGGTAAAGACACCTTGTTCTATATGGAGTTTAATAGTTACTTAAGTCTAATTTTATTTTTTTAATTATGATTATGTAACTAGTACTTATGATATAGTTACAGTGTTTTTTATATGTTTTACTAAGAGTAAATTGTTACATAATTAAGGGAACAATAAAAAGACTACAAATGACAGATATAATAAAATAGTAGATGAAATATATTATTTTTATTAACGGAGAAAAAGTGATAGTGATTAGGTGTTTAAACATAAAAAAGGCATCTAAATTTATTTTTTTAGATGCCTTTTTATATGAATAATCAATAATTATTTTATTGTTTCTGTGGATTTAAAAACTGATAAATATCTTCTTCTTTAATTTCTGGATTGGCACCTTCGTGACCTGCAACAATAGAACCAACAGCACAAGCAAAATCAATTGCTTTTTGTGGGTTTCCATTACTTAGTAATTGTGTTATCAGCGAAGCCAAAAAAGAGTCACCAGCCCCAACAGTATCAATTACTTTTATTAAAAAACCTGCATTATGATACAAAACACCTTTCCATAACAATACTGCTCCATGTTTTCCTTTTGTAACACATATACTATCAGTGTTGGTGTATTGAGAAATGAAGTGAATATTTTCTTCAATAGATTTTGAAGCTGAACCTAATTCTGCAGAAATCTCTAACAATTCTTCATCATTAAACTTAATAAAATCTGCCGCATTCATTAACTCTTTTAAGGTTTCTATTTTATAATGTGGAGCTCTTAAGTTTACATCAAATACCTTATAAGATTTATTGTTTTCTAGCAAATTGTATAAGGTTGTTCTAGAAACTTCATCTCGACAAGCTAAACTTCCGTATAAGAAAACATCAGAAGGAGAAACTATGTTTTTCAATGTATCATTGGTCTCAATTTTATCCCATGCTGAAGGATGCTCAATTGTATAGGAAGCAGAACCACTTTGACTAAGCTCAACAGTTACTAAACCAGTATTATAATTATCTTTTACAATAATTCCAGAAACATCTATTTCATGGTCTTGTATATAGTCTATTAATATATTTCCATCTTCGTCATTTCCTACTGCACTGATCATTGATACAGGAAAACCAAAAGATTTAATTCTCAAGGCTAAATTTAATGGAGCTCCTCCTATTTTTTTAGCGTTTTTAAAAACATCAAATAATACTTCGCCGTAACTAACAAATTTTAAGTCTTTATTATGGAACATATTAATAAGGATTTTTTAAGCTTAAGTTTGAGAATACAGTTTGATTATTATTACTAAATAAACTCCATTTTTTTCCTGTAACATCATATAATCTATTGCTAAATGCAACCTCATCGTTAATATAAAGCACACAAATATCTTCGTTTGTGGTGATGCTTACTTTGTATTCCGTATTAGTGGTAAAATTAAAAGGTACATGGTTTAAATATAAATCATTGCCATCGTTAACATTGTAAGCTGCTACTCTGTTGAAACCAGGTTCAAAAGCAAATTTAAAAGCAGTATTATTTTCTGTATCGTGATTTAATAATACTCCAAAATCTCCATTAGATTGCATCTCTAATTTAAATTCAATATGATTTGATTTTTTTAGTTTATCGAATGTTACAAGTGCGTCACTAGAAGTACCATCTAACGTAAATGTATTGTTGTTTTGAGTAACAGTACCCATTGTATTTTCTACCGTTAATGTTGCATTGTTTGTGTAAACAGGAGCAATGCTTTCAGGTTGTTTAACACTTAAAGTACCATCGTTGTTTTGAATAAGTTCATGCGTAACAATATTACCTCCCCATTCTTTATTTCCTGTATTGTTTTCTGGTGATTTTCTAGCAGTCCAACCAAATAAATAACGTTTATTTCCATCAGAAGCAGTTTTAGCTGCATATAAATAGCTTCCGTCAAAACGATCTATAGCAGGTGTTGTCCATGGTCCGTTAGGAGAAGTTGCTATTCTATAATGAGTCCCTGTATAATTACTCCAGTTTTCAGAAAATATTAAATACCAGTAATTTCCCATCTTAAAAATATCGGCACACTCTAACATAAGGTAATTCTCTTGAGGAGTAGTAGTGTAAATAGGATTCTGTATAGTCCAGTTATTGCTAGCAAGGTCATCTGTAGTAAACAACAAAAGAACAGCTTTTCTAGCGGGATCTGTTTGTGTAGACATCAACATCCAATATTTCCCATCGTCTTCATTATAAAAAACATGTGGATCTCTAAAATCAAAATCTGTATAACCAGATGGAGCAGTCATTTTAAAATTGTCCAATTTTGTCCAGTTTTCTAAATCTGTACTCGTAGCACACAAAACACTCTCTCTAGGGTTATTTTGTACATAAGGAGTATTTCCGTTATGACCTGTATAGTAAAAATAATAAGTATCTCCCGATTTTATGACTGAACCTGTTCCTACAGCAAAGTCTGGTTCGTCTGTCTCTCCATAAGGTATCATTCTACCTTTGTAGTTGAATTCCGTAAAATCTGTTGTTTCAAAATTATGTATATCATGAAACCCTTTACCAACTGGTTTTGTTTTAGCATCGTGTAGAAAGAACAAATTAAACTTTCCATCATTGTAATAAGGCATAATATCTCCTACATAACCAGATGTGTAATATGGATCTGTTTCTCCTAACCATTGTTCTGGTGGCAGTGGATATATGTTTGTTTGAGTCCCTGGATCTACAGGGACTTGAGTAAATGTGTTATCATCATTTGAGCAAGCCAAAATGGTAAACACGGATAGGTAAATAAGAATTTTATTCGTTAAGTTCATCTTTTTAAATTTTAATTATCTGCTAAATAGTTTAGACTATTAGCTGTTAATAGTTTAATATTATCAATAAAACCATTGGCTTGACTTGGTGTTCCGCTACTATCATCTTCATTATACCAATCATAAGCTCCCATAGAAATAACAACAGTATGAATATCTGAAGAGCCTCCAGGAAATTCTGCGATGGTTACACGACCATTTAAGCCATCATCCCAAGCTTCACTAGCTAAATTATTTCCTCCAGTTTGATCTCTCCAACCAGCACCATCATTATAACCTCCCCATTCTGGTAAAAACCACCATGCTGTATGGTTTAGCCTAAAAGTTCCTGCTTCTAGTAAATTGGCTTTTCCTGTAGCAAAAGTTTCTAAACCTAAAAAGATAGGATGATCTTCGTGACCTACAAATGACATTCCCCACGAGTTACCATCTACAAAACCATTGGGAAGAAAATCTCCAAAAACATTATTGGGGCCTTTACCTGAAGGAACAATATTTAATGCTTCTACATATTGAGAAGCAAATGTGGTTAACAACAAGTTTCCGCCATTATTTTGATAATTTTTTAATGCAGTAGTAACACTAGCATCTAAAGCAATAGTTGGTAAATTTGTAGCTTCATCATAATGCCACCAAATCACATCAAATTCATCTAAAGAAGCTCCGTTTTTAATATCGGTAAATGAGATGTATTGAGCTCCTGAATAGTTTGCAAATAACCAATCTGAAGCAGCAGCTTCATCTAGATTTGAAATAGCTTGCTTAGAAGCTGACGTTCCTACAAAAGCAATCACGGGTCCACTAACAGGAGTGGTAATGATAACAGTATATTCTTCAGTTAACCCTGTTGATATAACATTGAATTTTACGGGGCTAGAAAAATCAATAGTGTTTCCAGAACTAATACTTGCAGTTACTCCTTCTGATAATTCAAAAGTAGGTTGCAACGAGGTTAAATCAGTTCCCTCAGGCATTGTTAATGAAATTACTTTAGAATTATGATTAATATTGGCAGAAAGATCTCCAATTTTAAAGCTTTTAATTGGCTTTTCTGTCCCAACATTCACTTCATATTTTTTAAAGATATTTCCTCCGTAAACACTATAAGTTACAGTATTGCTAAAATCAATACTAGTTCCTAGTTCGGGAATAATACTAGTACCATTTGGAATTGCAACTTCTGGAGTAATAGCTGTAATATTTGTTCCGTAAGGTAATGTAGCTGTTATCTTACTTTCTTGATGATTGATTTCTGCATTCACATTATTTACGGTAAACGAATTGATGTTTACAGAAACATTGGTGTCAAAAGCAGACTCATCAAAATTATCTTCGCAAGCTGATAATATACTTATTAGGAGTAACAGCATGTATGACAACCTTCCTATATATTTATTTATTATTTTTTTCATTGTTTCGCTTTTTTGAGTTAGTACCTTTTGTTTTGTTTGTACAGTCCTTGACTAAAGTTTATTTGTGCTAATGGAATTGGACAATATTCTTCTTTGTTTTTGTCAAATCCAGCATCTAAATAATAACCTCTTTTTGTTTTTTCTTCAGCGTAATATGCGTTTAATGTTTCAGAAGCAATACCCCATCTCACCAAATCAAAGAATCTATACCCTTCCATGGCAAACTCTAATCTACGTTCCCAACGTAAAGCTTTACGAGCAAACTCTTGAGTCCAAACACAGTTTACACCATCTTGATATTGACTTATTAAATTGTTTGATGTATAACTGCTTGTTAAAGTTGTGCTTGCTTCAGCTCTAGCTCTAATTTGGTTAATGATAGGTAGTGCAGCATTGTGCTGTCCTAATTCTATCAAAGCTTCGGCTCTAAATAGCAACACATCAGCATAACGAATTAAAATTCTGTTTTTTGAATTTCCGTAAAAAGGATCGATGTTTACAAAACATCCACAGTCTGGTTGCACGTTTTCTTTTAACGAAGCATAATATCCGTAAGTACCAGGAGATCTATTCCAGCTTTCTTCATAAATATAATCTTCTGCATACTTAAAAGGCAATCCAGGAATGGCAACAGTATGATATAATCTAGGATCTACATCAAAACTATTTAATTGGTTATAATCTAAATCAGTATCATTAAAAGTATCAAACATTGGCAAACCATTTGCATTGGTTTTAAAAGCGTTAACCAAGTTTTGACTAGGTTTATGAAAATCACAACAACCTAAACCTTGAGGAACTGAAAGAACATCTCCAAAATTTAAACGACCATGTAATGTTCCATCATCATTTGAATATTGTACAGCAAATACAGATTCAGAACCATTTTCATAACTACCAGATAAAAAGTTAAATCCAAAATCTGCCTCTAAAGAATAACTACCTAATACTTGATCTGTTGCGTCAATTACTTTTTGTAATGTTTGTGGGTTAATATTAGTTACATTGTAATCTTCATCTTGTTCATAAGCTTGATACAATCTTGTTTTTGCCAAATACGCATATGCAGCATACTTGTTTACACGCCCTACTTGAGATTGAACAGGAGGAGTATTGTTAGCTGCAAATTCAAAATCTGAAGCTATGTTTTCCCAAAGTTCATTATCTGTTAAAGCTTTGTTTGATACTTGACTATATTCTTCAGGAGCTGTATCTTCGGTAACATAAGGAATGTTTTTGTACATAATTTTAAGCATGAAATAAAAATGTCCTCTTAAAAAATGCATTTCTCCTAATCTTGATTGTTTTTGCGGAAACTCTTCTTCTGTAATTTGATTTAATGCTGCAATTGCTTTATTAGCTCTAGAGATCCCTACGTAATAATTGTACCATAGTTTATCTAACTCGGCAAAATCTGTACGTATATTGTTAGAAATTTCAAAAAAATGAAAGGCTTGAATATCATTGGTTCCACTGCCTCCTTTGTAGGCATCATCAGCTCTAACATTTCCGTATGGCCATAAACTAAAAGGTGTGTCATAATGATCGTTTCCTAAAGCTGAATAAGCTGAAGTAACAAAACCATCAACATTTTCTGCATTAGTAACATCAGCTTCAGACAATACTCCTTTTGGTTCTATTTCTAAAAAGTCCTCACAGGACACAGTTGTTAAAATGAATAAACAACTAAATATATATACAATCGTTCTCATGATTATTGTTTTTTTAAATTATAATGAAATGTTTAATCCTAAAGTTATTGTTAGTGGCAATGGATAACCAAAACCTGGAGTTTCTGGATCAACACCAGTAAAACTAGAGGAACTTATGGTTAGTAAATTTTGTGCACTTGCATAAACTCTAAAGTTTTGGATCTTATAAGTATCTATGATGTTTTTAGGAATTGTATATCCTAATTGCAATACTCTTAATTTTAAATAGCTTCCATTTTCTATATAATACGTAGAAAATCTGGACTCTGCATTACTATCAACTGTAGTAAGTGCTGGAATTGTTGAGGTTGGGTTTTGTGGAGACCAAGCATTTAATAATCTTGTTCCTTTGTTAGAACCTACATCATCAACACTCCAAAAATCGGTTTGATATTTTGTTTGGTTTATGACATCTACATCGCCTACACCTTGCCAAAAAGTTGTTAAATCAACATTTTTGTATTCTAAAGAAACATTAAACCCATAGTTAAATCCTGGATTTGGGTTTCCTATCCACGTTCTATCATCACTATTAATTGTACCATCATTATTTAAATCTTTATATCTAATACGTCCTAAACCTTTTCCCGGTTGAATAGCTGAGTTTTCTACTTCTTGTTGTGATGTAAACAGTCCGTCAGCTACATGTCCGTACATAGAATTAATAGGTCTTCCTAAAATATTATCATCTAAACCATTTCCTCCATAGTTATTTTTTACTTCTTCAGGAAGTTTGGTAATTTGATTTCTATTGGCAGCCATATTAGCAGAAACGTCATATTTTAACCCCCAATTGGTGTTGTTTTTATAGTTTAAGGCAAATTCAATTCCTTCATTCTCCATAGAAGCTCCATTAACCCATCTGTTACCCCCTTCACCAATAGCACCTAAATATGGTGGAAGCACTAAAATATCTTCGGTTACTTTTTTATAAACATCAATACTACCTGTTAATCTTTGATTAAAGAAACCAAAGTCTAGACCTATATTGGTTTGCGTAGTAGTTTCCCATTTTAAATCATCATTTCCTGTTTGTGTAGCAATAAATCCAGAAGGTAACAAACCTGTACCTGCTCCTGATAAATCATAAGCAGTTCCGTAAGAAGTGTTCCAAGTAGGATCTCCACCTGCATAGTTTGCTAAATACAACGAATAAATAGCTTCGTTACTGATTTCTTGATTCCCTGTTTGCCCCCAACCTGTACGTAATTTTAAATCTGAAAAGAAAGATAAATTGTTTTTAGCAAATTCTTCTTTGTTAATTCTCCATCCTGCAGAAAAAGCTGGAAAGGTACCAAAGCGATTGTTTTTTCCAAATCTAGAAGAACCGTCTCTTCTAATGGTTGCAGAAAATAAGTAACGACTGTCATAATCATATGTAGCTTTTGCAAAGTAAGACATCAAGCTATACGAACTAGCAGATCCAAAAGTATAAGATTCTCCTGTTCCTGCATCTGGATACATATAATCAGGATCTTCTGATATAAAATCTTCTTTTCTTAAAAAAGTATTTCTTGCATCTTCTTTAAACATTTCTGTACCCAACAACAGATTTATACTATGGTTTTTTATAGTTACATTATATTGAGCAGTGTTAGTCCATGTCCATTTTAAATTATTTGATTGATCAATAGAAACTGAGTTTTGATCGTTTTTTAAATATCCTGACACATAACTACGTTGTAAAGATCTTTTGTAGAAATCGCTAAGATCTATACCAAAACTAGTTTTAATTGTTAGGTTATCTGTTGGTTTTAATTCAGCATAAGTATTACCAAATAAACGCATATAACTATAACCATTATCTTTATTGTATTCTAACAGCCTAACAGGGTTTTGTCTGTCATTCATTCCTCCAACAGGACCTCCCCAACCTTTTTCATCTACTGTGCGAACAGGAATAATAGGTAAAGCTCTTAATGCAGGGTCTAAAACTCCTGGATCTGAAACCTCGTTGGTTCTGTTGATTGTAAAATTTTCTCCAACTTTTAATTTACCATCAAAAAAATTATAAGATGAGTTGATACGAGATGACAAACGTTTAAAATTAGTGGTTTTTACAATTCCAACATTATCATAATATCCTAAAGAAAACATGTAAGACCCTTTTTCTGAACCGTTAGTTATAGACAAGTTTACAGAATTCGCTTTTCCTAATTGAGAAATTTCATCATACCAGTTAGTATTAGAGGCTTTAATGGTTTGTTCTGCATCTAAATACTCTGGAACATAGACTTTATTTAAAGTAGGTTGCCCATTACTAACTCCCCAGTTAAACTGATAACTTAAATTATTTGTATTGGGATCAATACCATCATTAATATTTGCTTGCCATAATACTTGTCCATATTCTTTAGCATTCAAAACGTCTAGTTTATTGGCATAGTTAGATAATGTAGAGTAAAAATCTATATTTAATCTCATTTTACCTTCTTTTCCTTGTTTGGTGGTAATAATAATAACACCATTAGAAGCTCTAGACCCATAAATACTTGCCGAGGACGCATCTTTTAATACTTGTATAGATTGAATGTCATTGGGGTTTAATTCGTGCATTCCTCCTTTGGTAGGTACTCCATCTATTACATATAAAGGATCTGTATTGTTTAAAGTACCAATACCTCTAATGTTTATTTTAGTGTTTCCACCACTTGGAGAGCCATCTGTTGAGATGTTAACACCCGGTAAACGACCTTGCATAGCTTTAATAGGGTTAGGCTCTGTTTGTTTGTTTACCCCATCCATATCTACCACAGAAACAGCCCCTGTAATATCTGTTTTTTTCTGAGAGGTATAACCAGTAACAATTATTTCATCTAATTCTTCGTTACTAGGATCTAGTTTAATAATTAAAGTAGCATTGCTATTTACAGTAACTGTTTTTGTTGAAAAACCTAAATAACTTAGCACTAAGGTTTCTCCTAAAGAAACCTTCTTTAAATTAAAATTACCATCAAAGTCGGTTGTAGTTCCAGTAGTTTTTCCTTTTATAATGATAGATACACCTGGAAGTGGCATATTATCTTCAGAAGATACTACAGTACCTTTTACGTCTACTTCTTGAGCCACCATAAAAGTGAACTGAAGAAAGAATAAAATAAATAATTTATACTTCATAATTTAGTTTTTATAGTTTAATTTATGTTTAATTGATTTGCCTTTAACATTAAAATTTCTGCATCATCTCCTGAAGATTCAATAGAAAAATTTTGATAAGGTTGTTTAGGAAAAAATATTTCAGTGAGTACTTCTTCTCCTTTATTAAAGAAAATCTCTATGGATGTTTTATCTAAAATAATCTTTAATTCTACAGAATTATAGCTTTTCTTTAAGCTTGCTTTTGAAATTTTACTTGCAAATTCATTAGAAAAGTTAACAATTCCAGATTTCTTACGGTCTATAAACAAAAAGTTATCTTTATTGTTAATTCCAAATTTTAAGGTATCACCTGTTTTATTTTTTAGAGAAAAAGTATAGCTATCTTTTTTCATGTTTTTTAAACTGATGTCAATGACTGATTTAGATAAATCTAGTTCATCATTGGTTAAAAGATTTTTTTCCTTTTTAAAAACTATATTTTTTTTAGTAATTGTTTCTTTAAAATAATTACCTAATTGCGATACAGGAGTTGAAATTAACTTATATTCAGAATTAGAATGAGATAGTGCTAAGTCTCTAGGTATAGTCATACTACTTCTCCAAGTTTCTGTTGGTACTTCTTGAGCATATTGCCAGTTAGACATCCAACCAATATAAGTAGTTTTATTATTTATATTATTGTTCCAAGTAACACCTGCATAATTGTCTTTACCACTATCTAACCATAAAGCTTCTTTTTTGCTTAATTGATTTTTAAATAATGGATCTAACGTAAAAGTTTTTCCATCAAAATCTCCAATAAAATATTGAGTTGCAGATCCTCCATTAGGTCCACCAGGATTTAAGCTTTGTAAGAGTACCCATTTGGTTTCTGTAGCATTGTTTACCTGCATAGGAAAAAAATCTGGACACTCCCAAACACCTTCATGCGCTCCTATATTTTGACCAAATTCTGATAAAAAAGTCCAATCTTTTAAGTTTTTTGAACCATAAAAATGAGCTCTATCATCAACGGCTAAAGTCATAACCCATTGTTTATGTTCATCATCCCATACAACTTTAGGATCTCTAAAATTTTTAATACCAGGGTTTTTAAGCACTGGATTGTTAGCATATTTAGTCCAAGTCATTCCATTGTCTAATGAGTAAGCAATTCCCTGACTTTCAAAATCAATTTTTCCTTCTTTTTCTTTTACAGGATCATGATAAGTAAAAATTGCTACAACAGGAGTTTGTGTTCCATCTCCAAATTCAGAGGTGTTTTGATGATCTACAACCGCACTTCCAGAAAATATATAACCTAATTTATCTGGGTACAAAGCAATAGCTTGTTCCTCCCAACTAATTAAATCTTTAGAAGTAGCATGTCCCCAGTGCATAGGTCCCCATTTACTTTCATTTGGATAATATTGAAAATATAAATGATAGATCCCATCTAAATAGAACATTCCATTAGGATCATTCATCCAATTATTTTTAGGGGTAAAATGAAAGTTAGGTCTGTATAATTGTTCTTCTGTAAATACCTTCTTTTTCTTTAATGTTGGCGAACTCTTTTCCTCATTTTTATGAATACTATTACAGCCTATGATGGCAATAAGGAGCAGCCATGTTAGTGTTAATTTTTTCATTGATATTTATTTTCTAAAGTTTGACTTAATTTTTCTAGTGTAATTCCTTTAGTTTCAGGCATCATAAGTTTTACAAATAACAATTGAAACACCATAGCTATTGTAAAGATGAGAAACACGGTTCCTGCTCCAATTGAGGAAAATAAAAAAGGAATAAGTGAAGGGATGATAGCAGCGAGCACCCAATGCGTTGAACTACCAAATGCCTGCCCCAAGGCTCTTAAATGATTTGGGAAAATCTCGGAAATAAATACCCAAATAACTGCTCCTTGTCCAATAGCGTGTGAGGCTATAAAAATAAATAGAAATATAGGTACTGCCATTCCTGTCCATCCTAAATAAAATGCTGCTGAAACCAGTCCTAAGGATATAATATACCCAATTGAACCTATGTACATAAGTGTTTTTCTTCCTAATTTATCAATTAAAAAGACCCCTAATAGCGTAAAGATCATGTTTGCGACTCCTACACCAATACTACTTAACAAAGCAGTTCGTTCTCCTAAACCAGCTTCTTCAAAAATTCTTGGAGCATAATATAAAAAAGCATTAATTCCCGACAATTGATTGAAAAAAGCCATTAAAAAAGCTAGAATTAATGGAAACCTGTATTTTTTCATAAAAATGTTTTCATGCTTTAAATGATCGTTACTGTTGTTAATTCCCTTAACTATTTTTTCTACATCTTGATCAGGATCAATGGTGTTTAAAATAACTTTAGCTTCTTCTATTCTTCCTTTAGAAATTAACCAACGTGGACTTTGTGGAATGGTAAAAACAAAAAGAGTGTAGATTACAGCAGGAATAGCTTCAACTCCTACCATCCATCTCCAATCATTTTCACTAATATCATTTAATAAATAGTTAGATAGAAAAGCAACAAGAATACCGAATACTATGTTAAATTGATAAAGTGATACCAATCTACCTCTGTCTTTGGCTGGAGCAATTTCTGAAATATAAGTAGGAGCAGCAATGGTAGAAACTCCTACACCAAGTCCACCAATAAATCTAAAAACAGCAAATGTAATAGGATCATTTGCCATTCCAGAACCAATGGCCGAAACTGCATAAAATACTCCTATTATTAGTAAGGTGTGTTTTCGTCCAAATTTATTGGTAGGAATTCCTCCTAAAAGAGCACCAATAACAGTACCCCATAAAGCCATAGCCATCACTACTGTACCATGAAATGCATCTGTTGTATTCCATAATAATTGTAGTTTTTTATCTGCACCAGAAATAACAACGGTATCAAATCCAAATAGAAAACCGGCTAGAGCTGCAGTGATAGACCACATTAAAATTTTTCTCATTTTCGTAAATGTTTTAGTTGTCCACTAAATTATCATCGAATTAGAGAGTTTTGATTTAAAGATGTTTCAAAGTATTGTGTTTTTTTTAAGAAATTTTAGTATTTGAGTTAACTTATAGTAAAAGAGGGGTTTAGCGATGTTATGTTTAGCTAGTGTATCCTGTAAAATTATATTAATGTAACATGATAGTAAGAATATGTTACATCAATAGTGATAGATTTTAACCTTACTTATTCATTATCTTTATTTGCATTAGATTTTCTATATGAATTTGGAGACATTCCGAATTTATTTTTAAAAACTGTTGAAAAATAGTTGGGTGATGAAAAACCGTTATTATAAGCAATTTCTGAAATAGTTAAGGTAGATGTATCTAACATTTCTTTTGCAATATCTAATTTTAGGTTGTTGATGTAGTCACTTACGTTAACTCCAAAAATAGCTTTTACTTTTCTATATAATTGTACACGTGATATGTGTAATGACTCTGCTAAATTCTCTACAGAAAAATTAGAGTTATCTATATTTTTATGAATGCAGCTATTCAATTTACTTACAAACTCTTGTTCTAAATTTCCAAAAGATTTGTTGCTGGTAAGTTTGTTGATGTTGTTTGTGTAATAGTATCTTAATTTTTCTCTATTGTATAAAAGTGATTTAATGGACTGTGTTAAAATGGAATAATTAAAAGGTTTGGTAAGGTATAGATCTGCCCCAGATTTTAATCCTTGCATATAAGATTCTTTATTTCCTAATGCAGTTAAAATAACTGTCGGAATATGAGAGGTTCTTAAATCATTTTTTAACATTTCACAGATTTCAAAACCATTTTTAAGCGGTAAGTTTACATCACAAATAATAATATCTGGAATGTGTTCAAATGCTTGTTCTGTAGCATCAGTACCGTCTGATAAAATAATTTGAAATTCTTTTTGAAGTTTATTTTTTAAAAAGAAAGACAAATCTTTATTGTCTTCTATAATTAAAATAGAGGCTTTATCTCCTGTAGATATAATTTCTTCTGCATAATCATCATCATCAGGAATTATTTCTGAAGTCATATTTAAAAGATTGGCATCTATAACTTCTGGCTCAGTAATAATTTGATCTTCATTAAAATGCGTATTTCCTTTAAATAAATTGATTCTAAACTCTGTTCCTTGAAAAGAACTTACTTCTATTTTACCTAAATGTAACTCTACAAATTGTTTGCTTAGATGTAATCCAATTCCAGAGCTATTTTTACGGTTGTTAGATCCTTTAAAAAAAGCTTCAAAAACATTACTGATTTCATCTTCGGGAATTCCAATACCATTGTCTTTAAAAGTAATTGTTACATTATTTCCTTTTTTGTTGTCATGAATTATAATATCTATTTTACCATTGTCAGGAGTGAATTTAAAAGCATTTGATAATAAATTAAAGTACACTTTGTCCATTAAATTTCTATCAAAAAACAATTCTAAATCTTGGTTGTTTGTGGTTAATCCAAACTTAATGTTTCGCTTTTTTGCTTCGCTTTCAAAATCTCTATAAAGTCCGTTAGAAAAATGATAAACATTGGTTTTAGAAGCCCTCATGTTAAACATTTTGTCTTCAATTTTTCTAAAATCAAGTAAGTTGTTAATGAGTCTTAAAAGTCTATTGGAGTTTTTGTTAATTAACTCAATTTCATAACTTGGTTTACTTCCTTTATTCTTAGAGTTTTCTCTTAAAGATTCTATAGAGCTTAGTATTAATGTAATAGGTGTTTTAAATTCATGAGACAACCCTGTAAAAAAATTAAATTTAGCATCGTTACTTTCTTTAACCTCATTGGCTATTTTTTCAATTTGATTTCTTTGAATGGTTATTTTTTCATTGTTCAAGGTTAATTGTCTATTTCTTTTTCGAACCGTAAAAATTAAATAAATGCTATAGATAGTTAAACTTAAAATAACAATTAACACAACTACTGAGAGTCTCAATAAGTTATTTTGTGAATAGTATAATTGTTTTTGCTCTTTAATAGCACTTACTTGGTTTTCAATAATAGCTTGTTGTTCATCAATTTTATCAAATTGATTTCGCATAATATCTACATTAAAACGATCAATAATTGTAGTACCAAGTACTTGCCTTTTAGCTACGGTTTCTTTTTGGTATATTTTAATGGCTGTTTCTATAGCTTCTACAGCTCCTGTAGGATATAAAATAGTAGCACTAAACTTACCATCTAGTATCATTTGAATTCCTCCTTCTGGGCTATTTAATCCATCTACACCAATAAATTTAAGTTGGTTTTCTACTCCAGATCTTCTAGCAATCTCCCATGCTTTTTCTGCTAAGTCATCATTAAAAGCAAATAAATAATCAACCTTATGATTTAGTGAATCTAATATGTGTTTAAAATCATCCTCAGGCAGTCCTTTTAAACTCTTAACTATCTGAACCTTTGGTGATTTTTCTATTACTTCATGAAAACCTTTACTTCTTTCTTTTGTTGGCGAAGAATTATCATCTCCTTTTATTTCTATTACGTTTATCTCTTTTTTTGCTGATGAAATAATATATTGTCCAGCTTGTCTTCCTACTTCTAAGTTATCGGCACCTATATAGGTGGTGTATTTGGTGGAGTTTATTTTTCTGTCTAATAAAATAATGGGAATCCCTTTGTCATAAGCTTTTTCAACAATTGGAACTAAAGCATCTGAATCAATGGGAGATACTATAATTACATCCATCTTTTTATCAATAAACGTTTGAATATCATTAATTTGATTTTCTACAACATCCTCCGCTTTTAAAATTGTAAGGTCAACTTCGGAATGTAATGAAGCTTGAATTTCCATAGAGTAATTCATAGCAGACCGCCAAGGATGCCCACCTAATCCTTGAGAAAAACCAATTTTTATTTTAGAATCTCCATTATTTGTTGTTGGATTACATGCAATAAAAAATAATGAACATGAAATAATAATTATTTTTAAAATTTTAGAAGTCATTAGAATATGTATTAATGATTTAAGAATAAATCTACCTTGTTTGAGAGAATTACAAAGTATAGTAAAACTTGCAACATACAATTATACTTATAAATTTTGGATAATCGAATTGTTTACCTTTTTACAATGCTCAATATAATCAAACAATTTATACTAAAAAGTAATTGCTCTTTTCAATAACATAACTCAACAAATCTAATTAAATAGATTTGTAAAATGGAATTTAAAAACACAGACGATTATCTTTAAAGGATATGAACAATTTGCGAATATAGAGTAAGAAAAAAGGTATGCCAAAGATTTAAAACAGTTAAGGAGCAAAACTTTATATTCTGAGCAAAAAGCAAGAGTTGTTTGGAGAATGTAAATCGGTATAATGTTATATTTTAATGAATTAGAAAACGAAGAACGTTGGGTAAACAAACAAGATGAAATACTTTATAGTTTATGCAGTTCAAAACATTTTTTAGATCTTATATTTAATTTTGTACTGTATAATCATGGAACATAAAAAAATAGCTCGTTATCAACACTGCTTTGAGGTAAACGAAAATTTTTAAAAGTGAGTACTATCGTCAAAACCGCGAAAAGCTCTTCAATTTTTTGAAGAGCTTTTTTAGTTTTAAAAAACTTCTACATTTTTTACTTCAGAACCATTTCTTTTATTTTTTAGGTAAAATGATGTTTAAATAAGTTAACTTTTAATTTGAATATCTATATTTTTTGAGAAACTTTGTTTTGTATGAAAAACAAAAACATAAAATTACTTTTTAGGTTGCAAAACTGTTTGCTAGTTTTAATTTTTCTGATTTTATCAAATAAAATTTATGGACAAGCAAGTGGTATTAAAGGAATTGTTACAGATGATCAGAAAATACCTTTAGAAATGGTTTCTGTGGCTATTTTAAGTCCAAAAGATTCTACCTTTTTAAGTTATACAACTACAGATTTAAAAGGATTTTTCCATTTAAAAGATGTACCAAAAGATACAGTTTTATTACAGTTTAATTTGTTAGGTTTTGTGCCTTATTCAAAAAAAATAGTTTATAAGAACAGTTTAATTGATTTGCAATCAATAAAGCTAAAAGAGGATGTAAGTAGTTTAGATGAAATTGTAATAGCTGCTGTTGTACCTGTACAAATTAAAAAAGATACTATTAGTTATAATGCGAATTCTTTTAAGGTAAATCATGATGATAATATTGAAGGGCTGTTAGGTAAATTACCAGGAATGGAAATTGAAGATGGTAAAATTATATCGCAAGGAAATACGGTTACCAAAATTATGATTGATGGTAAAGAGTTTTTTGGTGGAGATCCTTCTATTGTTTTAAAAAATATTTCTGCAGATGCTATTGCTAAAGTAGAGGTAATTGATAAAAAAAGTGACGAAGCAGAATTAACTGGAGTTAGTGATGGTAACAAGCAAGTTGTAATTAATTTTACCCTTAAAAAGACAAAAAAGAACCGAGGTTTTGGTAAATTATCTGCAGGTTTGGGGTTAGATAATCGATATTTTGGAAATTTAAATTACAATCAATTTAATTCTAAAACACAATTATCTGTTATTGGTAAGTTTAATAATATTAACATTACTGGTTCTAATATTCAAGGTTTTTTAGAAAATGCAGATGGTGTTGCTGATGAGTCTGATGATGATGCGAATGATAATTTTAACATCAAACAAAGAAGTTTAAGTGGTTTTCTAGAAACAAAAGTTACAGGTGTGCATTATGGTAGAGAGCTAAAAAAGAGAGAATCTTTAAATGCAGATTATTTTTACAATGCATCCGAAAATAGTGGGCTGTCAGAAACCAATAGAATCAATTTTACAAATACAAATAACTTTAATTTTAGATCGAATAACGATTATTTAAACACAACCGACAATCATAATTTTAATTTTAATTACGAAAATAAATCCAACAAAACCTACACCATAAAGCTTCGTGGTCGATTTTATACTGATGATAGAACGAATAATTTAGATAGAAAAGGAATTTTTGAAAATGAAAATCAAGAGATTGTAACCGAAAACAATCAACTATCTAAAAACACCACTTTTAAAAAGTTCGGAAACTTGAATTTTAATCTGTACAGACGTTTGCTTAAAAAAGGAAGAAGTTTTAACACTGGTTTTAATTGGATTGTAAATAATTACGATCGCCAAAACAATCAGCATACTTTTATCACAAGAAATATAAACACGAGTACTCCAAAAGATCAGCAAATACAGGCTTTAAGAGAGGAAGGTAGTGCGACTACTAATTTTAACTTAAGATTTAAATACACAGAACCTTTAGGGGGTAATCATTATTTAAATGCCGAGGTTAATGCTAGTTTTTATGATGTTAATCAGAGTACAAATCAATCTAGAACAACCATTACAACCACTACAACAGAAGATTTAATCATGTTCGATTATACGTTTTTTCAGAATATTATGCGATCTAAATTATTCCACAGTTATAATACTCCTAAACTTAACATTTCAACAACTTTAGAGTTGTATAATTTAAGAAGAGAGTTTGGGCAAGTAATCGATCAAATTTATGTAAAAGAACAACTGTTTGTCACTCCGTCATTTTTCTTTCAATACAAACCCAAAAGAGGAGAAAAGTTTCGATTTACCTACAAAAGAGTAATTAGAGCGCCAAGACCACAAGAAACCAATCCGTTTGTAAACGATTTAAGTCCTTATTTTATAAGAACAGGTAATGTAAATTTACAACCAGAAAAAGTGCATTCTTTTGTGTCTTTTTACAATGTAAACAGTGCTAATTCTTCTATAAATTTTAATACTAGAATACAGTACAATTATTCTACAGATGCTATTATTAGAAGTTATACTATTGATGATGATTATATTAGAACAAGTAGTTTTCAGAATAATGGAGAAAGGCATCGTTTAAACGCTCAAGTTCGTTTATCTAAAAAAATGAACAAATTAGGATTGCGTTTTAGTCTAAATAACAGACTGTTTTACAATGCAGTAAACTCAATTGTAAACTTTAATTTAAATAAAATTGAATCAGAAGATTTGTCTACTAATCTGGTAATTCAGAATTTAAGAAAACGAAAAGTAGATTTAAAAGCGGGTATTTTTTACGGTGTTAATAACACAAGTTTTTCGATTGAAAAAGATTTAGATCGTAAATTTACAACCCAAAAATATTTTGGAATGGTAGATTTTGATGTTAGTAAAAGATTAAATTTAAATACACAGTTAGATTATATTATTTATAATGATGATAAGTTTGATATTCATCAAGAATTACCAATTTGGAATGCAGCAATGTCTTATTCATTATCACCCAAAAACAACATATTAAAACTCTTATTAATCGATTTATTAAATAAAAATGTCGATGTTTTTAGAAGAAGTACAGATAACTTTTTCGAAGAAACTATTGGACAAAGTTTAGGGAGATATGTAATTTTAAGTTACACCTACAGATTAAATAATGGAAAAAGAAAGCCTAAAAAGAAAAATTTTTAGGCCTCTCAAATTCTTTATTTTGATGCTAACATTTCTGGAGTAGCAACTGTTCTAAAACCCATGTGGTCTGAACCAGAATCTATAGCTACACCCATTTTTGCAGATATTCTAAAACTTGCACAATAGGATGCGTGGCATAAAAAAGAACCACCTTTCATAACATGTTCTACTTGATAAGGATTACTTGGGCTGTATGATTTTTCAGCTCCTGTTGGGTTTAAAATTGGCTCAGAAATATCTAATTCTTTATAATGATTTACATTAAATAAGTCGCTAGTTAATTCCCAAACATTCCCTAACATATCATACAAACCAATACTGTTTGGTGGGTAAGATCTTGTTTCAGAAATAAATTCAAAACCGTCTTTAGATTCATTTTTTGTAGGAAAAACACCTTGCCAAGTATTTGCATTTGCGTTTAAAATAGAAGCATCATTACCCCAAGTAAAAATAGTATTAGAATTGTTGCCTTGTGCTGCAGATTCCCATTCAGCTTCTGTAGGTAAACGTCTGTTTGCCCATTTGCAATAAGCCAAAGCATCTTCTAAAGCGATGTGCACAACAGGATAATTGTCTTTACCTTCAATAGAAGATTCAGGTCCTGAAGGATGTTTCCAATCTGCACCAATTTTCCACGTCCACCATTGTTGGTAATTGTTCATATTAACAACAGCATTTACTTTTTTATTAAAAATTAAACTACCAGGTTGCAAAATAGAATCGTGAGGTTTAGGTGTTCCAGGTGGTAATTGCGCTTTCATTTCTTCCCAATCAATTTTACGTTCAGCTACAGTAATATAGTCTGTTGCTTTAACAAATTCGGTAAATTGTTTGTTGGTTACTTCGTTTGCATCTATATAAAAACCATCAACAGTAACTTTATGAGCTGGTTTTTCTCTTGGCATTGCGTATTTATCAGATTCTTTAGCGCCTCTTATAAAAGTTTTTTTTGCAACCCAAACCATATTTTCTGGGGTTTTTATTGCTGATGTAATTTTACCCCCAGTAGTTTTTTTAGCTTCTTTTTTACAGCTAAAAGCTAATACAGCAATTGAGGTTAAAAGAATACCGAATTTAAAAGTTCTTTTTACAGAGTGTGGTAGCATATATTTTATTTGTTAATGATTAATTTATGGTGGTTAAAAGTAATACATAATCTTTCTTTAACTCTTAAAATAGATTTTAAATTTAGTTAAAAAGGATTGAAAAGAACATTTATAATTGATATAAAACCATTTATGCTATTGTTTTAAAAAATATAAAAACCACAAAAACCTACCAGTACATACTAGTTGTTTTTGTAGAATATTTTATATATTTGCTTTATGGGAATTGTGTTTCTAAAAAGTAAATCAGGTATGCCTAAATACAAGCAAATTGTAACCTCTATAGAAGAGGCTATTGTTGCTGGTGTATTAAAAAAAGGTGATCAATTGCCGTCTTTAAATCAAATTAAAAATCAACATTCACTTTCTAGAGATACAGTTTTAGCTGCTTTTAACGAGTTAAAAAATCGTGGAATTATTCATTCTGTAGTCGGCAAAGGTTATTATGTATCCACAGAAAATGTTCAAGTAGAACAAAAGGTTTTTTTGCTTTTCGACGAATTAAATTCGTTTAAAGAAGATTTGTACAATTCGTTTTTACAGCATTTGGATGATAATATTCAGGTAGATATATTTTTTCATCATTTTAACAAAGATGTTTTTACCAAATTAATTAACGATAATATTGGCAAGTACAGCAACTATGTTATTATGCCAGCAAATTTAGAAGGTACAGAAAAAGTAATCGACAATTTGCCAACAGAAAAGGTATATATTTTAGATCAAGTTCATGAAAGTTTAACTCAGTATTCAGCCATTTATCAAAATTTTGAAAAAGATATTCTAAAAGGCCTTTCGCTATTACTAACAAATATCGTAGAATACGAAAAACTAATCTTAGTATTTCCAGAAGAAAAACAACCTAAAGGTATTTTAAAAGGATTTCAACAGTTTTGTAATCAGTATAATATAGCATCAGAAGTTGTTTTGTCTATGAAAAATAGAGCGGTACAAAAAGGTGAGGTTTATATTGTTTTAGATGATAGAAATTTAATTAGAATCATAAAAAATATCAAAGATAAAAACTTAACTTTAGCAGAAGATATTGCTATTGTTTCTGTAAATGATAATATGCTTAAAGAAATCGTAGAAGGGGGTATTACCACTATTTCTACAGATTTTAAATTAATGGGCCAAAGATTAGCAGAAATGATTCTTAATAAAGAGCAATTAAAAATTGAAAATCCGAGTCGTTTAATCTTTAGAAAATCTATATAAAAATGTACAAAGTAAAAACCTTATCAGAAAATGGGTTGAGTTTTATAGAATTACAAAACGCAAACCAAACCACCACAGCTAAAATTTGTTTAGACCAAGGAGCTAGATTGCAAGAATTAAAATTTAATGGTGTTTATTTAATTAAAGAACAACCAAGTTTCGATTATGCCTCTTCTTATGCTTCCTCAATTTTATTCCCTTTTGCAAGTCGAATAAAAGAGGGTAAATACCGATTTCAAGGAGTAGATTATCAACTAAATCCAAATGATGCAGGTAAAAGCGCATTACATGGTTTGGTTTATAATAAAAAGTTCGATCTTTTTGAGCCAGAAGAACATCAACATTGTTGTTATGCAACCTTTAATTATTATGAATATGATTTAAGCGAAGGTTTTCCTTTTACTTATATAATTTCAGTAACTTATACACTTTTCGAAGATCATTTAAGAATAAATGTAAGTGTAAAAAATACAGACGATAAATCTTTTCCTTTTACTTTAGGCTGGCATCCTTATTTTAATTGTTCAGATTTTAAGAACAGTAATTTGTCTTTTAACAGTGATAAAAAGGTTTTGTTTGATGAAAATCTGATCACTAAAGAAATTGTTGATGAAAAATCACCAGAGGTTTTTAATTTAGAAAACAAACAATTAGACGATTGCTTTATTTTAAATGATAATAAAGTCGGTTTTGCTACACCAGAATATAAAATCGAATTAACACAAAGTGCTCAAGAAAACTTTTTACAATTATATACACCTAAAGATTTTCCAGTAATTGCTGTAGAACCTATGACAGGTATTTCTGATACTTTTAATAATAAAGTCGGAATACAAGTTTTAGAGCCAGGTAGAACTTTTTCTTTAAACTGGAATTTAAAATTGATTAACTAAAAAACATAAATAATAATGAAGGAAGCATTAATACAAGAAGTTAAAGCTAAATTTTTATCCACATTTAACGCAGAACCAATGTTAATTTTTTCTCCAGGTAGAATAAATATTATTGGAGAACATACAGATTATAATGGCGGATTTGTTTTTCCTGCAGCTGTAGATAAAGGTATTTATGCAGCAATTCAAAAAAGTAATTCTGGCAGTTGTACTGCAATTGCTTTAGATTTAGAAAGTACAATAGATTTTGAGTTAGACAAACTAAAACCATCTAAAGAAGGCAGTTGGGAAAACTATGTGTTTGGTGTGGTTGCAGAAATTCAGAATAGAAACAAAATTGTGGGCAATTTTAATATCATCTTTAAAGGCGATATTCCTGGTGGTGCAGGTATGTCTTCTTCTGCGGCTTTAGAAAATAGTGTTGTTTTTGGCTTAAACGAGTTGTTTAATCTTGGTTTAACCAAAACAGAAATGATATTAATTTCGCAAAAAGCAGAACACAATTATGTAGGCGTAAATTGCGGAATTATGGATCAATATGCAAGTATGTTTGGTATCAAAAATAATGCGTTGTTATTAGATTGTAGAACCATAGAAGCCAAACCTTACGAAATTGATTTTAAAGATCATCAACTTATATTAATCAACACCAATGTAAAACACAGTCTTTCAGATAGTGCTTATAATGATAGAAGATCAGCTTGCGAAAGCATTGCAAAGTTGCTAGATATAGAAACTTTAAGAGAAGCAACAGCAACAGATTTAGAAAAAGTTGTCGACCAAGTTACACCAGAAAATTACCAAAAAGCTTTGTATGTAATTCAAGAAATTGAACGAACTCAAAAAGCTGCAAAAGCCATAGAAGAGAATGATTTAGAAACTTTAGGAGCTTTAATTTATGCTTCTCATAATGGCTTGCAACATCAATATAAAGTAAGTTGTAGCGAGTTAGATTTTTTAGTAGATCAAGCAAAAAAGAACAAAAGTGTTTTAGGTGCTAGAATGATGGGTGGTGGCTTTGGTGGGTGTACCATTAATTTAATTGCTAGAGATGAGGTAAAAGCATTTGCAGAATCAGCATCTAAAGCATATAAAAATAAATTTGATAAAGAGTGTTCTGTGTATTTTATTGAATTGGCAGAAGGAACACATATTGTGCAATAAACAATCAACGAGAAAATAGTATAATGAAAAATACAAACTTACAAGATTATTCTCATAAGAGATTTAATATTTTAACAGGAGAATGGGTATTGGTTTCTCCACATAGAGCAAAACGACCATGGCAAGGTCAAAATGAGGAAGTTTCTACAGAAAAAAGACCTTCTTACGACGAAAAATGTTACCTCTGTGCAACAAATACAAGAATTAGTGGAGATGTAAATCCTGATTATAAAGACGTTTTTGTGTTTACAAATGATTTTGCGGCGCTACAAAAAGATTCGCCAACGTTTAATGTAAACGACGGATTATTCAAAGCTCAAAGCGAAACTGGTATTTGTAAAGTAATCTGCTTCAGTCCAGATCATTCTAAAAGTTTGGCAGAAATGGAAGTAGAAGATATTAAAAAAGTAGTACACGCTTGGCAAAAAGAATATACAGAATTGGGCGAAAATGAGATGATTAATTATGTGCAAATTTTTGAAAACAAAGGTGCTGTAATGGGGTGTAGTAATCCACATCCTCATGGACAAATTTGGAGTCAATCTACCTTGCCAAATGAAGTAGAAAAGAAGGATTTTCATCAAAAAGAATATTTTGTAAAAAATAATACCAGTCTTTTAGGTGATTATTTAGCCCAAGAAATGGAGGCTAAAGAAAGAATTATTTTTGAAAATGAAGATTTTATAGTGCTTACACCTTTTTGGGCTGTTTGGCCTTTTGAGGTTATGATTGCGCCTAAAAAAGCAAAAAAGAATATTCTAGAATTATCAGATGCAGAAGCTAAAAATTATGCAGAAGCAATTTCTGTAATTACAAAAGCTTACGATAAATTGTTTAATACGTCTTTCCCTTATTCAAGCGGAATTCATCAAGCACCAACAAATGGTAAAGAAAACGAACATTGGCATTTTCATATGAGTTTTTATCCGCCTTTATTAAGAAGTGCAACTGTTAAAAAATTTATGGTTGGTTATGAAATGTTTGGTACACCTCAAAGAGATATTACAGCAGAAATAGCAGCCAAAAGGTTAAAAGATTTAATCTAAAACGCTTTTAATAGAAAAAGGTGTCAATTTTGTTTCGTAATAGGGCAGTTTTACTGTAAAATGCAGGAAATCAAAATAAAAAAATGAATGTAGATAAATGATAAATTTTATATATTTTTAAGTGATTTGATTATTTCTATGAAAATTATTTAATAAAATTTTAGAATTTAATTTTATTTCGTAAAAATCAGTAAACTTTTGTAATAATATTTGTGTATCTGAATTTAATCTTTAGATTTGCCTCTATAAACAAGAACAATTAATGTTAAATAACAACTATACTCGTTTCTTTTTTTACTTTTATTTTTACAATAAGAGAAGAGGCTTTGTATGTTGTTAAGAAACATTCATAATATATAAAGTCTCGAATTTAATTCGAGGCTTTTTTTTTGATATAATATCTCAAAATAAGTTGAACAGAACAATCGCAATACAAGGAGCAGAAGGCTCAAACCATCATAAAGTTGCTCGCGACTTTTATGGATCTGAAATCAAATTAAAAGAATGCATGTCTTTTGATGATTTGGTAGACAGTCTGTTAGATAAAACTGCAGATTTAGGAGTTATGGCTTTAGAAAACACCATAGCAGGTTCAATAATTCCGAATTATGCTTTAATAGATAAGTATAATTTACACATTACAGACGAAGAATATTTAAATATTCATCATCATTTAATGGCGTTAAAAGGGCAAAAAATAGAAGATATAAAAGAAGTTTGGTCGCATCCAATGGCGCTGTTACAATGCAAAGAGTTTTTTAAAAAACATCCAAGCATTAAGTTGGTAGAAGATGTAGATACTGCAGAAGTTGCCAAAAGAATTGCCAAAGAAAATTTAACAGGTATTGCAGCAATTGCACCAAAAATAGCTGCAGAAATTTTTGATTTAGAGGTTTTAGAAGATGAGCTACAAACCATAAAAGACAATTCTACACGTTTTGTAATTGTACAAACAAAAGAACCAATTCGTAATGAGGCCGTAAATAAAGCATCCTTAAAATTCCAATTGAATCATAAAAGAGGAAGCTTAGCAGCCATTTTAAATGTGTTGAGCGATTGTAAAATGAATTTAACAAAAATTCAATCTTTACCAGTAATCGAAACTCCTTGGAAATATTCCTTTTTTGTTGATATTACTTTTGATGATTTTAAAGATTACAAAAAAGCAGAAGCTGTTTTACAAATAATGGCAGAAGAATTTAAAGTATTAGGAACCTATAAAAATGGTAGGCTTAAGCCGAATTCTGAACTCGTTTTAGAATCTAAATAATTGAGTATGATACAACCAGCCAAAAGATTAGATACAGTACAGGAATACTATTTCTCTAAAAAATTAAGAGAAGTAAGAGGTTTAGCTGCTGCAGGAAAACCAATCATTAATATGGGTATTGGTTCTCCAGATTTACAACCACCAACACAAGTTTTAGAAGCAATTTCTAATAGTTTGGGAGATGCAAGTGCGCATAAATATCAATCTTATCAAGGTTTACCAGAGTTAAGAAATGCAATTTCTGGTTTTTATAAAAACAAATTTTCTGTAGCTTCAAATCCAGAAAATGAAATTTTACCTTTAATGGGAAGCAAAGAAGGAATTATGCATATTTCTATGGCTTTTTTAAACGAAGGCGATAAAGTATTAATTCCTAATCCTGGTTATCCAACCTATACATCAGTAACAAAATTAGTAGGTGCAGAACCTCTTTTTTATAATTTAAGTGATGAAACTAATTGGCAACCAAATTTTGATGCGTTAGAAAATCAAGATTTATCTGATGTAAAATTGATGTGGGTAAATTATCCACACATGCCAACTGGTACAGATGCAACATTAGAAACGTTTGAAAAATTAGTAGCTTTTGGTAAAAAACACAATATTTTAATTGTTAATGACAATCCATATAGTTTTATTTTAAACGATAATCCTATCAGTATTTTACAAGTTGATGGCGCAAAAGACATTGCTTTAGAATTAAATTCTTTAAGTAAAACTTTTAATATGGCTGGTTGGAGAGTGGGTATGTTATTGGGTAAATCAACATACATTAATGAAGTTTTAAAAGTAAAATCTAATATGGATTCTGGAATGTTCTACGGAATTCAAAAAGGAGCCATAGAAGCCTTACAATTATCTGATGATTGGTTTTTATCGCAAAACAAAATTTACGAAGAACGAAGAAAATTAATTTGGCAATTGGCAGATAAATTAGAGGCAACCTACAGTAAAAATGCTACAGGTTTATTTGTTTGGGCAAAAATTCCAGAAGGAAAAAAATCTGAAGAAGTAACTGATAAAGTATTGTATGAGCATGATATTTTCATTACTCCAGGAACTATTTTCGGAAGTCAAGGAGAAGGATACATTCGTTTCTCATTATGTGTAACTTCAGAAATAATTAAAGAAGCAATAAGCAGGTTTTAAAACTCCTGCAAGGTTTCCAAAACCTAGCAGGTATATAAATACTAAAAAAACAAAACCTACAAGGTGTCAAAAACCTTGCGGGATTAGAAATAGAAATGAAAAATATATACATGATTGGTATTGGTTTAATTGGTGGTAGTTTTGCCATTGATATTAAAAACCACAATCCAGAAGCTGTTATTCACGGAATTAGTAGAAAAGACGAAACCCTAAATAAAGCTTTAGAGTTAAATTTAATAGACAAAAAAGCAACCCTAGACGATTTAGAAAATGCAGATCTTGTAATTGTGTCTATTCCTGTAGATGCTACTGTAAAATTACTACCAACAATTTTAGATAAAATATCAGATAATGGTTTGGTTGTAGATGCAGGTTCAACAAAAGAGGCAATTTGTAAAGTGGTTGAACATCATCCAAAAAGACGTAATTTTTTAGCAGCACATCCAATTGCAGGTACAGAAAACTCTGGGCCAACAGCAGCCATTTCTGGCTTATATAAAGGGAAAACGAACATTATTTGCGAAGTAGAAAAAACAACTTTTAAGTTGCAAGAAAAAGCTTTAGAACTTTTTAGAGCGCTTGGAATGCGTATTAGATATATGGATCCTGTTTCGCATGACAAGCATATTGCGTATGTTTCGCACTTATCGCACATTAGTGCATTTATGTTAGGTAAAACAGTAATCAATAAAGAAAAAAACGAACGAGATATTTTCGATATGGCAGGTTCAGGATTTCAATCTACAGTACGTTTGGCAAAAAGTTCGCCAGCAATGTGGACTCCAATTTTTGAACAGAATAAAGAAAATGTAATAGAAACATTAGAAGAATACATCAACAATTTACAAAATTTTAAAACGTTGATGGAACAAGATAAATTCTCCGAAATTTTTAACGAAATGGAGAACACCAATTATATTAAACAAATTTTAAACGGCATAAAATAAGAAGCCAAAACCGTTGTTTATGTTGTCATTTCTACCTTGTGGAGAAATCTCAATCAAGCAACACAAATTAATTATTAAAATGAAAAATACAAAAGAATTAAGAGCATGGTTGGATGATATGAATTTAACACATCCACTAGTAATAGCAGGGCCTTGTAGTGCAGAAACCGAAGAACAGGTTTTAAAAATAGCACACGAATTAAAAGATTCTGATGTAAATTATTTTAGAGCCGGAATTTGGAAACCTAGAACAAGACCAGGAAATTTTGAAGGTGTTGGCGCTTTAGGTTTAGGCTGGTTAAAAAAAGTAAAAGAAGAAACAGGTATGAAAACCTGTACAGAAGTTGCAAATGCAGCACACTGTAAATTAGCTATTGAGAACGATGTAGATTTACTTTGGATTGGAGCTCGTTCTACAGTATCTCCTTTTATTATGCAAGAAATTGCAGATGCTTTACAAGGAACAGACAAAATTGTTTTGGTAAAAAATCCTGTAAATCCAGATTTAGCTTTATGGTTAGGTGGTATAGAAAGATTATATACTGCAGGAATCAAAAATTTAGGAGCAATTCACAGAGGATTTTCTACGTACGATAAATCAAAATACAGAAACAATCCAAACTGGCAATTGGCAATCGAATTCCAAGATAAATTTCCAGATTTACCATTAATTTGCGATCCATCACACATTACAGGTAACAGAGAAATGATTCAAGATGTTTCTCAAGTTGCTTTAGATTTAAATTTCGATGGTTTAATGATCGAAACACACTGGGATCCAGAAAATGCTTGGTCAGATGCAGCACAACAAGTAACACCAACAAAATTGAAATCAATTATGGAGGAGTTAAAAATTAAGAAAACTACAGAAACAGCCTCTAGTTACAGAGAGCCTTTAGAAAACTTAAGAGCACAAATTAATGTGGTAGATGACCAATTAATTGAGTTGTTAGGCAAACGTATGGATGTTGCAGATAAAATCGGAGAATTAAAGAAAGAGCAAAATGTAGCTGTTTTACAATCTAGACGTTGGAACGAAATTCTTGGAAACATGGTTTTAGAAGGAACAAGCAAAGGTTTAAGCGAAGAATTTGTTTTAAAAATGTTTAAAGCCATTCACCAAGAATCTATCAATCATCAAGAAAAAATTATTAACGGTTAATTTTTGGGCGTTACCACAAGGGTCAGGCTTTCGTTACTCGCTTTTTTTGTAAAAAACAAAAAAGAGCTCAAACAGGCCACTCAATCCTTAACGCGTAAGGCAAACTAAAAAGCGGAAGTTCATAAAACTTTCTTTTAGAATAATTTTAAGACCCTTCAGGTTTCCAAAACCTGAAGGGTCTTTATTTGGAATCTAAAACACTGATTACTAATTTTCTATGTGTTTAAAGATAATTTTCACACAGATATATAGAAAAACATTGTCACTTTGAATAAAATTTCTTTTTTAGAAATTTTGTATGAAGAATTATTTTTCAGACCCTTCAGGTTTTGGAAACCTGAAGGGTCTTTTTTTACACCCAAAACTTTGATTTCTATATCTCTATGTGTTTAAAGATAATTTTCACACAGACATATAGAAAAACATTGTCACTTTGAGTAAAATTTCTTTTTTAGAAATTTTGTATAAAGAATTTTTTTTAAGAATTATTTTTAAGACCCTTCAGGTTTCCAAAACCTGAAGGGTCTTTTCTTACACTCAAAACACAGATTTCTAAACTTCTATGTGGTTAGAGATAACTTTTATACAG